>NZ_JBVKCZ010000039.1:0-94212 GCF_055634335.1 Streptomyces sp. NPDC111802
ACGCTTCCTTCGTACTCACCCTCTCGGGCTTTCCTCCGGGCGCTTCCCTTCGGTCTTGCGTTTCCGACTCTATCAGATCCTTTTCCGATCCGATTCCCTGTCGGCGGGATTGCCGTAGTGCCTTAGGCTTTCGCCCGTCGGCCTTTCGACATTCACTACGTTAGCCGATTCCCCCGGCCGATTCATAATCGGCTTCCGCGGATTCGAATTCAGGCGTGCGAGCACGCGAGAATCGACCCCGCTGAGGGGTTCTCGTAGGTAGTGGGTTGGCCGCTCCGGCTGCTGACTTCGCAGTACCCGGTTCAGCGGCTCGGGCCACGTTACGCGCCTTGCCAGGGCGCGTCAACTTCGGCGGCGCCTGGGGACATGGGCCCGATAGGGGCTGACTGTGGGGTCGTTGGCCACCCAGTAGCGCCAGGGGTGGATGTCGCCGTCGCCACCGTCACCGGCCACGCCGGTTCGTGGACCGTTGCGTACCTGGTCGGAGGGAACGGGCGTGCCGGTCAGCATCCTCAGCGGGGTCTCGCCGGAGGCGCACGCGTCCGTGCCGTCCAGGGCCCGGTCCACGTCCAGGGCGGTGGCCAGACGGGCGGGGCCTTTGGCCAGTTCCTTGTCGTTGCGGGCCGAGAGACGGCGTTTGCGGGCGAGCTCGGCGCCCTCGACGATCTCGCCGGCGCGCAGCAGGACCGCGCATGCCTGGCCGTCGGGGCCGCACACCAGGTTCATGCAGTGCCACATGCCGTAGGTGAAGTAGACGTATACATGTCCGGGGGGACCGAACATCACGTCGTTGCGGGGTGTGCGGCCGCGATAGGCATGGGAGCCGGGGTCGTTCGGGCCGTCGTAGGCCTCGACCTCTGTGAGGCGCAGGGCGATCGGACCGTCCGGGGTGCTGCGTACGAGGATGCGGCCCAGGAGGTCGGGTGCGACCTCCAGGACGGGCCGGTCGAAGAAGTCCCGCGGAAGGGGCGTACGGTCGGGGGTCGCGATCATGCCGTCCGAGGGTAGTGCAGACGGGTGGTCGCGACGGGGTGGTCAGGGGGCGTGCGGCTTGCCAGTGTGAGAGCGCGGAACCGGCCACGGCCGGATCGCGTTTGTAGGGATCAGGGATCCACTCTGAGAAGAGGAGAGTCATGGCGTTCAAGAAGCTGCTCGCGAGCCTGGGGGCCGGCGGTGCTTCGGTTGAGACGGTGCTGACGGAGGTCAACGTCGTCCCGGGCGGTGTCGTCCAGGGTGAGGTGCGGATTCAGGGCGGGTCCGTGAGCCAGAACATCGAGGGCCTGTCCGTGGGTCTGCAGGCGCGCGTCGAGGTCGAGGGCCAGGACTCGGAGTACAAGCAGGACATCGAGTTCACGAAGATGCAGCTCGGTGGTGCCTTCGAGTTGCAGGCCCAGGCCGTGCACGCGGTGCCCTTCGGGCTGGAGATCCCGTGGGAGACGCCGATCACCACGATCGACGGTCAGCCGCTGCGGGGCATGAACATCGGTGTGACGACGGAGCTGTCGATCGCACGGGCCGTGGACTCCACCGACCTGGACCCGATCAGCGTGCACCCGCTGCCCGCGCAGAAGGCGATCCTCGACGCCTTCATCCAGCTGGGCTTCCGTTTCAAGAACGCGGACATGGAGCGCGGCCACATCCGCGGTACGCGGCAGAAGCTGCCGTTCTACCAGGAGATCGAGTTCTTCCCGCCGCAGCAGTACCGCGGTATCAACCAGGTCGAGTTGAGCTTCGTGGCGGACGAGCACGCGATGGACGTCGTCCTGGAGATGGACAAGAAGCCGGGGCTGTTCAGCGAGGGCAGCGACACGTTCCGTTCGTTCCAGGTGGGTCTGAACGACTTCCACGGGACCGACTGGGCGGCGTATCTCAACCAGTGGCTGTCCGAGGTCGGCAGCAAGCGCAACTGGTTCTAGGCTCGGAACTGCTGATTCCACTGTTCCAACAGGAGGTATCGAAGTGACCGAGCTCAAGAGGCGTCCACTGCCCCACGACTTCCATCCGCCCGTGCCGTCCTTCACGGTCACGAGCGAGGACGTCGAGTCCGGCGGGACCCTCAAGGACGCTCAGGTCTACGCGGCCGGCAACACCTCGCCGCAGCTGCGCTGGGAGGGCTTCCCGGCCGAGACCAAGAGCTTCGCCGTGACCTGCTACGACCCGGACGCCCCTACGGGCAGCGGGTTCTGGCACTGGGTCGTCTTCGACATCCCGGCCTCGGTGACCGAGCTACCGGTGGGTGCGGGCAGCGGCAAGTTCGAGGGGCTGCCGGAAGGTGCCATACAGGCGCGGAACGACAACGGGTCGAAGGACTTCGCTGGTGCGGCGCCGCCGCCCGGCGACGGGCCGCACCGCTATGTGTTCACGGTGTACGCCGTGGACCAGGAGAAGCTCGGTCCGGACTCGGACGCCAGCCCGGCCTTCGTGGGTTTCAACCTGCGGTTCCACACGATCGCGCGTGCGCATGTGATCGCTGAGTACGAGGTGCCCGCCGAAGCCTGACGTTCATGGAACGTTTGCCCGCCCCTGGTCATGGAAGTGATCGGGGGCGGGCATTTTTTATTTCGTTGTCCATCTCGGCGTGCCCGGCCAGAGTTGATCCCAGCCCGCCAGGGGGTGGGCAGGTGCGCACGGGAGGTGGGCTGCAATGCGGGACACGCTGGTACTGAACGCGAGCTTCGAGCCGCTGTCGACGGTGACGTTGAATCGAGCCGTCGTTCTGGTGCTTCAGGACAAGGCCGTCGTCGAGCAGGCCCACCCCGAACTGCGTATGCGAGGAGCCGCGGTCGACATACCCGCGCCCCGGGTGATCAGGCTGTGCAGGTACGTACGGGTGCCGTTCCGAAGACAAGCGCCGTGGTCGAGACGGGGTGTTCTGGTGCGGGACCGGCACCGGTGCGCGTACTGCGGGCGCCGGGCCACGACCGTGGACCATGTGCTGCCTCGGTCGCAGGGTGGGCAGGACACGTGGCTGAATACGGTCGCCTCGTGCGCGGAGGACAATCATCGGAAGGCTGACCGGACTCCGGAGGAGGCGGGTATGCCGCTGCTCCGGGAGCCGTTCGAGCCGACACCTGCCGATGCGATGTTGCTGGCGCTGGGGGCGGATGAGCTTGCAGCACTGCCGGATTGGCTGGCACTGGACGCGGCCTGACCAATCGCCGTAGGACCACTACTGATTCGTTGACCGCGGGTTGCCTTGGGCTGGTCGCGCAGTTCCCCGCGCCCCTTTGGGGCGCGGGACCCGCCCGGCATCTGGAAAAACCCTCAGTCGATCGACGGCTTCTCTCGGCGTTCCGAGCCGCTGTTGCCTGAGGAGCCGTTGCCCGAACCGCCGCCCAGGCCGCCCAGGTTGCCCATCGCGCCGGAGAGGCCCTTGAGGGCGTCGCCGATCTCGCTGGGGACGATCCAGAGCTTGTTGGCGTCGCCTTCGGCGATCTTGGGGAGCATCTGGAGGTACTGGTAGCTGAGGAGCTTCTGGTCCGGGTCGCCGGCGTGGATCGCCTCGAAGACCGTGCGGACCGCCTGGGCCTCGCCCTCCGCGCGCAGAGCCGCGGCCTTGGCCTCACCCTCGGCGCGCAGGATCTGGGACTGCTTCTCACCTTCGGCGGTGAGGATCGCCGCCTGGCGCGTACCTTCGGCGGTGAGGATCGCGGCGCGCTTGTCACGGTCGGCGCGCATCTGCTTCTCCATCGAGTCCTGGATGGAGGTGGGGGGTTCGATCGCCTTGAGCTCGACTCGGTTGACGCGGATGCCCCACTTGCCCGTCGCTTCGTCGAGGACGCCGCGCAGGGCCGCGTTGATCTCCTCGCGGGAGGTCAGGGTGCGCTCCAGGTCCATGCCACCGATGATGTTGCGGAGCGTGGTGACGGTGAGCTGCTCGATCGCCTGGATGTAGCTGGCGACCTCGTAGGTGGCGGCGCGGGCGTCGGTCACCTGGTAGTAGATGACCGTGTCGATGTTCACGACCAGGTTGTCCTGGGTGATCACCGGCTGCGGCGGGAACGGTACGACCTGTTCACGCAGGTCGATGCGGTTGCGGATGGTGTCGATGAACGGCACCACGATGTTGAGGCCCGCGTTGAGCGTCCGCGTGTAGCGACCGAAGCGTTCGACGATGGCCGCGCTCGCCTGTGGGATGACCTGGATCGTCTTGATCAGGGCGATGAAGACCAACACCACCAGAATGATCAAGACGATGATGACCGGTTCCATCGTCGTTTCCCCGTATCCCTTCTGCGCTGCGGCAACTTCGGCAGATCTTATGTTTGTTGACGATCTTGCTGGTCGAGTCTGACAGACCGTCGCGTACCCCGTGGCGCGTTCGCGCCAGTTACGTCGTGCGAGGTCACATGACGATCGCCGTGGCCCCCTCGATGTCCACGACGTCCACTTCCTGGCCTACTTCGTAGGCGCGGTCGGTGTCGAGGGAGCGTGCCGACCAGATCTCTCCGGCGAGCTTGATCCGGCCGCCGGAGGCGTCGACGCGCTCCAGTACGACGGCCTGTTTGCCCTTCAATGCCTCGATGCCGGTGGCGAGTTGGGGCCGCTGTGCGCGATGCCGGTTGGCGATGGGCCGTACGACGGCGATGAGTGCGGTCGAGACGACGACGAAGGCCACGACCTGGATGACGGCGTCGCCGCCGAAGATGCCGGCGACCACCGCGGCCGCGACGGCGCCCACCGCCAGCATGGCGAGTTCGGGCATCGCGGTGATCACGAGCCCGATGCCGAGCGCTGCCGCGCCGATCAACCACCAAACCCACGCGTCGATTTCCACATGGTCATGGTAGGGCTGCGGGCCCTGTCGCCGACAGGGCGCCGATCGTTTGAAAGACCCTTCTTACCGGGGTCAGGAGAGCGGGAGGCCCTGTGCCGTCCAGCGGTCGCCGACCTGTTCGACGACGAGGGGCAGGCCGAAGCACAGGGAGAGGTTGCGGGAGGTGAGTTCGAGCTCCATGGGGCCGGCGGCGAGGACCTTGCCCTGGCGGATCATCAGGACGTGGGTGAAGCCCGGGGGGATCTCCTCGACGTGGTGGGTGACCATGAGCATCGAGGGGGCGATCGGGTCGCGGGCGAGGCGGCCGAGGCGGCGGACGAGGTCCTCGCGACCGCCGAGGTCGAGGCCGGCGGCGGGCTCGTCGAGGAGGAGCAGCTCGGGGTCGGCCATCAGGGCGCGGGAGATCAGGGTGCGCTTGCGCTCGCCCTCGGAGAGGGTGCCGAACTTCCGGTCGAGGTAGTCGCTCATGCCGAGGCGGTCGAGGAAGGCGCGGGCGCGCTGCTCGTCGACCTCCTCGTAGTCCTCGTTCCAGGTGGCGGTCATGCCGTATGCGGCCGTGAGCACGGTCTGCAGGACCGTCTGGCGCTTGGGCAGCTTCTCGGTCATGGCGATGCCGGCGACACCGATGCGCGGGCGCAGCTCGAAGACGTCGGTGCCGGGCTTGCCGAGGGTCTCGCCGAGGATGGTGGCGGTGCCCGTGCTGGGGTAGAGGTAGCTCGAGGCAACGTTGAGGAGGGTGGTCTTGCCCGCACCGTTCGGGCCGAGGATGACCCAGCGCTCGCCCTCCTTGACCGACCAGGAGACCTGGTCCACCAGAGCCCGGCCCTCACGGACCACGGATACGTCCTGAAGCTCCAGAACATCGCTCATGAGCGCGTTGTCTCCCCTTGCAGTGTGACCGGTCTCGGCGTCTCGGCGTCTCAGTGGTCGCGTGCGCCTGCGGGCGCAGCCCTCAAGGAAATCTACGCCACCGGTCCCGCGCTTCATTCCATCGGTCCGGTCCTTAGGGTGGGGGCATGCTCTCGGAACCACGTTCAGGACGCCTCGCGGCTTGGGGAAATGCCCTTTTGGCCGGACTTGTCTCGCCGGATGACGCCGTGCTCGAGATCGTCGGCGACGACGCCGTGCACCGGGTGGAGGGGCTGCCGGGTGAGTCGGCGCCGGTGGGGCTCACGCTGGCGCTCGGGCGGCTGCGGACGCTCGGGGTGAGCGGGCTGCGGATCGCGCTGCCCGCGCCGGGGCATCCGCTGGGGTTGAGCGGGCCGCCGGAGTTCAACGCGCGGGCGATGGATGCCGAGGAGGCCGTGATCTGTCACGGCGCCGCGCTCGGGCTGGTGCCGGAGGTGTACGAGGCCGGGCCCGACGGTGATGTGCATGTCGAGGTCGTCTGGCACTGCCTGGTCGTGCGGGAGGCGCCGCCCGCGGATGTGCCGTCGCTGGGTGAGGCCGAGCGGGAGCTGGCGGAGGCGCTGCAGGAGGCGACCGCGGTGCTGTCCCGGCTGGATGTCGCCGGGTCGGGCCCGGTGGCGGAGGCGGCGATCGATGCGTATCGGGCGCGGGCGGAGCGGGGGCGGGAGTTGTTGGCGCCGGGGTATCCGCCGCGGGCGGTGCGGGTGCTGGAGCTGGCGCAGCGGGTGGGGTTGCTGGTCTCGCTGGCCCATGAGAACGGGCACGGGGGTGCGGTGAGCTCCGCGGAGATGGGGGCGCGGGCGGAGGCGTTGCGGCCGGTGGAGCGGGTGGCTCGGCGGGCGCAGGTGGCTGCGTACAACTCCGTTGTGGAGGAGCGGGAGCGGGGCGTGCGGTGAGCGTCGGTCGCTTGGTGGGCGGCGTTGGTGTGGCCGTGGCTGGGGGCTCGGCCCGCAGACCCCCGTTTCGGCCCTGAAGGGGATCTCGTCCTCAGACGCCGGACGGGCTGGATGGTGCCGGCCGGCAGTGAGGAAGAGGTGCCTTCGCGCACACAGACCGGCCTCCCGGGTTGCCCGGGAGGCCGGAGGTCACTGCTCGCTTCGGGTCGGCGTCACTTGTTGACGGCCAGGTTGCCGAAGGCCGGGTTCAGGATGCCGACGACGTTCACACTGTTGCCCGAGACGTTGACCGGGACGTGGATCGGGGCCTGGATGAGGTTGCCCGAGGCGACGCCCGGGGAGCCCACGGCCTTGCCGTCGGCGTGCGCGCCGTCGGTGGCGGAGGCCATGCCTGCACCGGCGGCCAGCAGGCCACCCGCCACCATCGTCACGGCCGCTGCCTTCTTCAGGTTCTTCACTTCTAAGCCCTCCTTGCGATTGCCGCGGCAGTCGCCGCAGCACGCACTGGAGAACGGCGGAGATCCACGAAGGATGCGCCATCCGGGGGACATTCCCACGACGGTATGAATCTCAGTCCGGAGCGGAACCCTCCGCATTGCCGTCCGTGATGCCGTGCGGAGAGCGTTTCAGCCGGTCACGCCATGGCGTACGGCCCACAGCGCGGCCTGGGTGCGGTCGGCGAGGTCGAGCTTCATCAGGATGTTCGAGACGTGGGTCTTGACGGTCTTCTCCGACAGGACCAGGGCTCTGGCTATCTCGCGGTTGGAGCGGCCGTCCGCGATCAGGCCGAGCACCTCGCGCTCCCGCTCCGTCAGCGAACCCGCTCTCCCCTGACCCGAGTTGGCCTCCTCCTGGGACAACAGGGCGTCCGCGACCTCGGGCTGGAGCAGGATGTGGCCGGCGTGGACCGAGCGGATGGCTCCGGCGAGGGCGTCCGGGTCCACGTCCTTGTAGACGTACCCGGCGGCGCCCGCGCGCAGGGCCGGGATGACCGTGCGCTGTTCGGTGAAGCTGGTGACGATCAGCACGCGCGCGGGGTTGTCCAGCTCGCGGAGCTTGCGCAGGGCGTCGACGCCGTCCATGCCCGGCATCTTCACGTCCATCAGCACCACGTCCGGCTTCAGTTCCTCGGCGCGGGCCACTCCCTCGGCGCCGTCGGCCGCCTCGCCCACGACCTCGATGTCGTCCTGCACTTCGAGGAAGGTGCGCAGGCCCCGGCGGACCACCTGGTGGTCGTCGACGAGCAGCACCTTGATTGCGTCAGCCACCGGGGACCTCCATCTCGATCACGGTGCCCTTGCCGGGCGCCGATTCCACGGTCAGCGTGCCGCCGACCCCGCTCGCCCGGTCCCGCATGGAGACCAGGCCGAGGTGGCGTCCGGCGCGGCGGATCGCCTTGGGGTCGAAGCCGCCGCCGTCGTCCGTGATCCGCAGGACCGCTCCGCTGCCGCGCCGGTCCAGCGTCACGTCGACGTGCTCGGCGTCGGAATGCCGCAGCGCGTTGTGCAGGGCCTCCTGGGCGACGCGCAGCACGGCCTCCTCCTGAGCGGAGGGCAGGGCCTTGACCCCGCGGCCGGCGAAGGTCACGCGGGCGGTGTGGGCACGGTCGAGGACCTGTATCTGGGTGCGCAGGGTGGCAACGAGGCCGTCCTCGTCGAGGGCGGCGGGACGCAACTCGACGACGGCGGCGCGCAGTTCGTCGGCTGCCTCGGCGGCGAGCGCGGCCACCTGGTGCAGCTCGCCCTTGGCGCGGGCCGGGTCGCGGTCGATCAGGGCGGTGGCCGCCTGGGCCGTCAGGCGCAGGGAGAACAGCTTCTGGCTGACCGCGTCGTGCAACTCGTGGGCCAGGCGCGAGCGTTCCTCGGCGATCGTCAGCTCGCGGCTGCGCTCATACAGGCGGGCATTGGTCAGGGCGATGGCGGCGTGCTGGGCGAGGATGGAGAGGAGCTCCTGGTCCTCCGCGGTGAAGCCGCAACTGCCCTCCGGCTTCGGGCAATTCTTGTTCGCCAGGAACAGCGCCCCGATGACCTCGTCGCCGTCGCGGATCGGCAGGCCCAGGAAGTCGGACATGTCGGGGTGCGCCGACGGCCAGCCCTCGAAGCGGGGGTCCTTGCGGACGTCGGCGAGGCGCTCGACCTTGGCCTCCTGGAGCATCGCGGCGAGGATGCCGTGCTGGCGGGGCAGCGGGCCGATGGCCTTCCACTGCCGGTCGCTGACCCCGTCGACGACGAACTGGGCGAAGCCCCCGTGGTCGTCCGGGACGCCGAGGGCGGCGTACTGCGCGTCGAGCAGCTCGCGGGCCGAGGAGACGATCGTCTTGAGGACGTCGCGCACCTCCATCTGCCTGCTCATGGCCAGCAGCGCGGAGCTCACCGCGGCCAGACCGGACCTGGGGCCTTGACTCATGCCCTCACCGTACCGGCGGGGTGTGACAGCCGGATCGGACCTGTGACGGCAGCCGACTAGGGCCACGGTCCTACTTCTCCGGTCCCCCGATCAGCGGCGTAGGGCGAACGGCCCCCGTGCGCGGCTTAGGACGAAGGACCCGACGGCTTTGCGGCCCGCGTCCGAGGCGGGGCGGGCGGGCCCGTTCCTACGTTGGGGGCATCGCCGCCGCTCATCGGGGGCGGCCTGGGACGAGGGGACGGTTGTCATGCCGGTAGCGATCATCACGGGGGCCTCGAAAGGGCTGGGGCGGGCGCTCGCCGAGACGCTGGCCGCGCGCGGCTGGGATCTGGTGCTCGACGCCCGGACGCCGCAGGTCCTTGAGGAGACGGCGTCCGGGATCCGGGAGCTGCACGGCACGCGCGTGACGGCCGTGCCGGGGGACGTCACGGACGCCGGGCACCGGTCCGAGCTGGTGGCGGCCGCCTGGCGGCTGGGCGGCGTCGATCTGCTGGTGAGCAACGCCAGCGCGCTGGGCGCCGAGCCGCTCGTACGGCTGGACGAGCTGCCGCTGGAGGGGCTGCGGCGGGCGCTGGAGGTGAACGTGGTCGCCGCGCTGGCCCTGGTCCAGGAGGCGCTGCCGTTGCTACGGGCGTCCGGGGCGGGCACCGTGATCACGGTCAGCTCGGACGCGGCCGCCGAGGCGTACGAGACCTGGGGCGGGTACGGGGCGTCGAAGGCCGCGCTGGACCAGCTCGCGGCGGTGCTCGGCGAGGAGCAGCCCGGACTGCGGGTCTGGGCGGTGGACCCCGGGGACATGGCCACGGACCTGTACGCGGCGGCCGTACCGGAGGACGACGATCCGCGGCCCGCGCCGGCCAGTGTGGTGCCGGCCTTCCTGCGGCTGCTGGACGAGCGTCCGGCGAGCGGTCGCTATGGGGCTCCCGCTCTGCTGGAGGGGCGGCGATGACGCTGGCGGTGAGGGTGCCGGAGGAACTGTCGGCGCGGGTTCCGGCCGAGCAGCGGGGGGCGGGGCTGGGCCGGGATTCCGTACGGCTGCTGGTGTCGCGGGGCACCGAGGTGTCGCATCACACGTTCGTCGAGCTGCCGCGGATGCTGCGGTCCGGGGATCTGCTGGTCGTGAATACGTCAAAGACGCTGGCCGCGGCCGTGGACGGGCGGATCGGGCACACGCGCGTGGTGGTGCACTTCTCCACGCGCGGGGACGACGGGCGGTGGACGGTCGAGCTGCGGGATCCCGATGAGCGGGGCACTACGCGCGCGCGTGCGGGCGGGCCCGTGGGTGGTGAGGTGCGGCTGCCGGGTGGGACGGGGCTGGTGCTGGAGGAGCCGCTGAGCGCGGGAAGCGAGCGGCTGTGGTGGGCGCGGGTGACGGGGCCCGAGGGGGCCGGCGTGGTCGGGCTGATGCGTGAGCACGGTCGCCCGATTCGCTACTCCTATACGGAGCGGGACCAGCCGCTGTCCGCGTACCAGACGGTGTTCGCGCTGCCGTCGGCCGACGGCAGGGGCAGCGCGGAGATGCCGAGCGCGGCGCGGCCCTTCACGGTCGGGCTGGTGACGGAGCTGGTGAGCCGGGGTGTGCAGTTCGCGCCGATCACCCTGCACACGGGGGTGGCCTCGGCTCAGGTGCACGAGCCGCCGTATCCGGAGCGGTTCGCGGTGCCGGAGGCTTCGGCCCGGCTGATCAACGCGGTCAGGGCCGGGGGCGGGAGGGTCGTGGCCGTGGGGACGACGGCCGTGCGGGCCGTGGAGTCGGCGGTGGGCGCCGACGGGGTCGTACGCGCGCGTGAGGGGTGGACGGACCTCGTCGTCACTCCGGAGCGCGGGGTGCGTGTGGTGGACGGGCTGCTGACCGGGCTGCACGAGCCGGAGGCCTCGCATCTGCTGATGCTGGAGGCGATCGCCGGGCGGGCCGCGATCGACCGCAGTTACGAGGCGGCACTGGAGGGGCTCTACCTCTGGCACGAGTTCGGCGACGTGCATCTCGTCCTGCCGACGGAGGGGCCTCACTCAGAGCATTGCGCCAGCAACTGTTGGTGAGACTGACGCAGGGCCGGTGTGAGCCCGCACATAGGGTGCACGTCACGTACGAAAGTCCGTAGTAGGTAGAGCCGTCCCTTTTGAGCGGCGCAGACAGTCCCGTCTGTCCTATTTTGCCCTTCCTGGCTCCACTATCGAGGATCGTACGTCACACCTTTGCCAGGCAATTTTGCGGCCGCTAAGAATTGCTCTCGTCGCTCAGCGCCGTGGGTTCAGCCCGCGGCGTTTGTGCAGGAAGCACCCGTGTCCCCCGACGGACAGCGAGCGACCTCCGCGCTATTCGAAGAGGTCCCACTGCCATGCTCAAGAACACCAAGAACCGTGCTCTCAGTCGTGCCATCACCAAGCGTCAGAAGATCGCGATAGCCGGTGTCGGCACGCTCGGTGCCGCCGCTCTGGCCCTGTCCGCCGTCCCCGGCAACGCCCAGACGACCACGGCCGAAGCCCCCGCGGGCAAGGTGGCCTACAGCAGCGAGCAGATCAAGGACGTCAAGGGCAGCGTCACCGGCCAGCTCGCCGGCGAGAAGGTGAAGGCCGAGGCGATGGCGGCCCAGCACAAGGCCGCGGTGGCCGCCGCCAAGCACCGGGCCGCCGTGGCCCACGACAAGCACGTGGCCGCCCAGGCCGCCGCCGAGCAGCGGGCCGCGAAGGCCGCCGCCGCGAAGAAGGCCGCTGCCGAGCGCAAGGCGAAGGAGGCCGCGAGCCGGTCCGCCAAGCGCGCCACGGTCAAGCCGGTCGCCGCCAAGAGCTACGCCAACAACCTCGACGGCTGGATCCGTGAAGCCCTGGACATCATGAAGAAGCACAACATCCCGGGCACCTACCACGGCCTGCACAAGAACATCATGCGTGAGTCCTCGGGCAACCCGAACGCGATCAACAACTGGGACATCAACGCCCAGAACGGCGTCCCGTCGATCGGTCTGCTCCAGGTCATCAAGCCGACCTTCGACGCGTACCACGTCCCGGGCACGGCCCACAGCCAGTACGACCCGGTCGCCAACCTGACCGCCGCCGCCAACTACGCGGCCGACAGGTACGGCTCGATCGACAACGTCAACAGCGCGTACTGAGCGAGGTAGGCGCGGGCCTCCGATCCGTACGCCGAAGGGCGGCACCCTCCTGACGGGGTGCCGCCCTTCGGGCGTCGTACGGCAGCGGCTACTTCCGCATGACCTCGGGCTCGTGACGGCGCAGGAAGCGGGCCACGAAGATGCCGCAGATCACGCCGAGCACGATCAAGGCGATCATGTCCATGGTCCAGGCCCCGACGGTGTGCTCCCACAGCGGGTCATTGCTCTCGCCCTCACCCGGCGGGCTGATCTTGTTGAAGTCCAGGGTGGCGCCCGCTGCGCCCACCGCCCAGCGCGACGGCATCAGGAACGAGATCTGGTTGGCGCCGATCGAGCCGTTGAGGGCGAACAGACAGCCGGTGAACACGACCTGGATGATCGCGAACATGACCAGCAGCGGCATGGTCTTCTCGGCGGTCTTCACCAGGGCCGAGATGATCAGGCCGAACATCATCGAGGTGAAGCCCAGCGCCATGATCGGCAGCGACAGCTCCAGCAGCGTCAGCTTGCCGAGGACCAGCCCCTCCTCCGGGATCTCGCGGCTGGCGAAGCCGATGACGCCGACCATCAGGCCCTGCAGCACGGTGACCAGGCCGAGCACGAACACCTTGGACATCAGGTACGCGGAGCGCGACAGACCGGTCGCGCGCTCGCGCTCGTAGATGACCCGTTCCTTGATCAGCTCACGCACGGAGTTCGCGGCGCCGGCGAAGCAGGCGCCGACCGCGAGGATCAGCAGCACGGTGGTGGCGGTGCCGTTCGGGATGATCCGGCCGGTCTGCGGGCTCGGCGGGTTGGGCAGCAGGCCCTTGCCCGAGTCGATCAGCAGACTCACCGAGCCGAGGACGAGCGGCAGGATCACCGTCAGGGCCAGGAAGCCCTTGTCCGAGCCGATGACCGAGACATAGCGGCGCACCAGCGTGACGAACTGGGACATCCAGCCCTGCGGCTTCGGCGGCTTCATCGCCTGCATCGGCGGCATCTGTACGGACTGCGGCGCAACCGCGTCGATGTCCGCGGCGTACATCTGGTAGTGCTGCGAGCCCTTCCAGCGTCCCGCCCAGTCGTAGTCGCGGTAGTTCTCGAAGGCGGAGAAGACGTCGGCCCAGGTGTCGTAGCCAAAGAAGTTCAGCGCCTCCTCCGGCGGGCCGAAGTAGGCGACCGCGCCGCCCGGCGCCATCACCAGGAGCTTGTCGCACAGCGCGAGCTCGGCCACGGAGTGGGTGACGACGAGGACCGTACGGCCGTCGTCGGCGAGGCCGCGCAGCAGCTGCATGACATCGCGGTCCATGCCCGGGTCGAGGCCCGACGTGGGCTCGTCGAGGAAGATCAGCGACGGCTTGGTCAGCAGCTCCAGGGCCACCGAGACACGCTTGCGCTGGCCGCCGGAGAGGGAGGTGACCTTCTTCTCCTTGTGGATGTCCAGCTTCAGCTCGCGCAGCACCTCGTCTATGCGGGCCTCGCGCTCGGCGCCGGTGGTGTCGGCGGGGAAGCGGAGCTTGGCCGCGTACTTGAGGGCCTTCTTGACGGTCAGCTCCTTGTGCAGGATGTCGTCCTGCGGGACCAGACCGATGCGCTGGCGCAGCTCGGCGAACTGCTTGTAGAGGTTGCGGTTGTCGTAGAGGACATCGCCCTGGTTGGCCGGGCGGTAGCCGGTGAGCGCCTTGAGCAGGGTCGACTTGCCGGAGCCGGACGGGCCGATGACCGCGATCAGCGACTTCTCCGGAACGCCGAAGGAGACGTCCTTGAGGATCTGCTTGCCGCCGTCGACCGTGACGGTCAGATGGCGGGCGGAGAAGGAGACCTCACCGGTGTCGACGAACTCCTCTAGGCGGTCGCCGACGATCCGGAACGTGGAGTGGCCGACGCCCACGATGTCCGTGGGGCCGAGCAGCTGCGCGCCGCCCTTGGCGATCGGCTGGCCGTTGACGTACGTGCCGTTGTGGGAGCCCAGGTCGCGGATCTCCATACGGCCGTCCGGCATCGAGTGGAACTCGGCGTGGTGCCGGGAGACCTGAAGGTCGGAGACGACGAGCTCGTTCTCCAGGGCACGGCCGATGCGCATCACGCGGCCGATCGAGAACTGGTGGAACGTGGTGGGACTGCGGTCGCCGTAGACCGGCGGCGCCCCCGCGCCACCACCGGGCCCCTGCTGCTGCGGGATGTGGGCGGCCTGCTGCGGCTGGTTCGGCCAGCCGGCCTGCTGGGGCTGCTGCTGCGGCGTCTGCTGGGCGGGGACCTGCGGCGTCTGCTGGGCGGGAGCCTGCTGCGCCCACCCGGCCTGCGCGCCCTGTGCGGCGTACGGCTGCTGCTGCGGCTGGGCCTGCGGCGAGGCGACGGAGGCCGCGGCGCCGGAGAGGTCCAGGCGCGGTCCGTCGGTCGCGTTACCCAGATACACGGCCGTCCCCGGGCCGATCTCCAGGTGGTGGATCCGCTGGCCCTGCACGAACGTGCCGTTGGTGCTGCCCTGGTCCTCGATGACCCAACTGCGGCCGCTCCAGCTGATCGTGGCGTGCCGCCAGGACACCCTGGCGTCGTCGAGCACGATGTCACCCTGCGGATCACGTCCGAGGGTGTAGGGCCTGGACGCATCGAGCGTCCAGGTCCGTCCATTCAATTCCAGTACGAGTTCCGGCACTCCATGCCCCACTGAGTAGTCCCCCGAGTTACCCCCATCACAGGGAGTCTAGGGATGTCGAACATCGTCGGGAACTATTTCAGGCTCCGCCCCCTGACCGAAAGCCGGGCCTTGTGTGGACCACGCTCACGCGCTTCCACTGGTTCCGTTGACGGGGTTGAAACCAGCCCGGAGAGTGGTAATCCACGCGAGGGGGACATGCGCGGCGGACAGTCGCGCAGCGGATCGGGGGGTCTGCCATGAGCGCGTCCACGTACGTCGAGAGCGCGAAGAGCGGCCCGAGGCTGCCCTGGGGAGACATCCTCGTCTCCGCAATCGCCTCTGTGAGCTGGGCGTTGATCGGGATGGCGGGTACGGCGGCGCTGGGACTGCATCTGCTGGAGGCGGACTCGGCGGGCTCGCTCGGCCCGATGACCGCGGCGGTGGTGGCCCTTGGGGCAGGTGGTTCCATCACACCGTCCGGGGATGTGTCCGCCTTCGGCCTGACGGGCGCGGAGGCGGCGACCGCCGTCGAGATCACGCCACTCGGGGTGAGCCTGGTCGGCGCGGTCCTGCTGTCGTGGTTCTTCCTACGGTCCTTGCGGGGCGCGGGAGTTGTGATCGCGCCGGCCGAACTCCTCGCTCGCGCGGGCGCGGTGGTCGCGCTGTTCGTGGCGGCGCTGGGCGGGCTGGCCTGGGCGGGACACGACGTGATCACGATCGACGGGAGCTCGCTGGGGCTCGACGATCTGCCGGGGGGCGGCGGTGGCGGCGGTGGCGGCATCGAGATCCCCGGCGTCGGTGACATCGGGGACATCGGCGGGCTGCTGCCCGACCAGATCGGCGGCCTCATCGACGCCAAGGCCGCCGTCGGCTTCACGGTGGACACGGCGCCGACCTTGCTCGGCGGTCTGTGCTGGTCCGCCGGCATCCTGCTGATCGCCCTGCTGACCTCACGCCGTACCCCGCTGCCGGCCGGCTGGAACGCCGTGCACCGTGTCGTACGGCCCGCCGCGTCCGCCCTCGTCACGGTGCTGCTGGTGGCGGTCACGGCCGGGCTCGCGGCGGCGGCGTACGCGACGATCGGCGACGCCCACCCCAAGCGCATCGCGGGCGCGGCCCTGCTCGGCGCGCCGAACGGCGTGTGGCTCGGCATCCCGATCGGTCTGTTCGTCCCGTTCGACGGCCGGGCGACGGGAGTGCTCGCGGGCCTGCTGCCGGACCCCCTGGACGACCTCCTGAACAGCGGCGCCGACCAGTCGGTGACGCTGAGCCGACTGGCTGACCTGGACGGACGGGTGTGGCTGCTCGGGGTCGCGGCGGCGGTGATGATGCTGCTGGCCGGGGTGCTGACGGCGGTGCGGACGCCGGTGGTCGTCGGGGGCGGGCTCCACGGGGCCGGTGGCCACAGCGGGCCTCCGGGGTCGCGGAGCGCGGCGGTCTCGGGTGCCGGGCCGGTGGGTGGCTCGGGTGGTTCGGGTGGTTCGGGTGTCGTACGGCCATCGGGGGGCGGTCCCTCGGAGGGGCCGGGTCCCTGGGGCGTACGGGATCCAGGTGCCCTCCGTTTCGCCGGCCGGTGTGCGCTGCGGCTCGGGATCGTCACCGCGTTGACGTTGCCGTTGCTCGCCTGGCTGACGGAGGTGTCCGTGGACGCCTCCCTGTCGGTACTGGGGTTCGACGCCTTCGGCGCCGGGATCGAGCTGCGCGGGAACCTCGGCATGGCGCTGCTCCTCGGGGCGGCGTGGGGCGCGGGGGCGGGTGCCGTGGGCGCACTGCTGGCCCGCGCGACCGGTGCCGCGGGGAGGGGGGCGGCGCCGTTGGCTCACTGTGGTGGGGCGGGTGCGCGGCCGGGTGCCGCGCAAGCAGCTGGGACGGGCACGGCGGGTGTGTCCGGCGCCACGGCGACGGAAGGTGCCGGGGCTTCCCCGTACGCGGACCCGTCCGCGCCGTACGCGGATCCGTCCGGGCCGTACGCGGACCCGTCCGGGCCGTACACGCCCGGCACGCCGTACCGACCACCGAACCCGGGCACGAACCCGTACCTGCGCATGCCGGACGAGCTACGGGAGCCGGAGGACGCACGACCGCCGGGCACTGATCCGCCGTCGAGGGGCATGGGGTCATTCGGGGGCGCGGAGTCGCCCGAGCGCCCGCAACCGTACGGAAGCACTCCCCCACACGCAGGCACACCGTCGCCCGGGGCCACCCGGCAGCACGGGAGCACGCAGCCGCCCAGGAGCTCCCATTCCTCCGAGGGCTCGCAGTCGTCCCACGAGACGCTGCGGCGCCAGGATGCGCGGTGGCCCGGAGGGACGGCGCCCGATGACCCGGCTTCCAGTAGCCCACCCTCCAGCGACCCGCCCTCCGGCAACCCTCCGTCCAGCACTCCTCCGTCCGATGACCAGCCGCCCCACAGTGGCCACGACATCTACGGCGCGCCCACCGTCGTCCGGCCCTTCGAGCCGCCCCCGAGGTCGCCTCGGCCTCCCCGGCGGTCGGCGGGAGCGGGCGAAGGGCCGCCGCCTCCGCCGCCACCGCCTCCTCCCCCGCCGCCGGGGAAGCCGAAGGGACGCGAGTAACTCACAGTCACCGGTGCGGCAGTGGCCGGGGCGTAAGGCTCACGCCACCCTGCCGACACCCAGTGTTCCGTGTCCGCTAGACGGACCTCAGGGGCGGCAGGCACTGGGTGCCGGATACGGTGGAAGCACCATGAGCGCTTCGCAGACCTCTGAGATCCCCACACTTCTCGTCAAGATCTTCGGGAAGGACAGGCCCGGCATCACCGCCGGCCTCTTCGACACGCTGGCCGCCTACTCGGTCGACGTGGTCGACATCGAGCAGGTCGTGACCCGGGGCCGGATCACGCTGTGCGCGCTCGTGACGCAGCCGCCGGCCGGTCAGGAAGGGGATCTGCGGGCGACCGTCCACAGCTGGGCGGAGTCGATGAAGATGCAGGCGGAGATCATCTCCGGCCTGGGCGACAACCGCCCGCGCGGCCTCGGACGCTCCCTGGTGACCGTGCTCGGGCACCCGCTCACCGCGGAGGCCACGGCCGCCATCGCCGCCAGGATCACCAAGTCGGGCGGCAACATCGACCGTATCTTCCGGCTCGCCAAGTACCCCGTGACGGCGGTGGAGTTCGCGGTCTCCGGCGTGGAGACCGAGCCGCTGCGCACCGCGCTCGTGACCGACGCGGCGGCACTGGGTGTCGACATCGCGGTCGTCGCGGCCGGCCTGCACCGCCGCGCCCAGCGTCTGGTCGTCATGGACGTGGACTCCACGCTCATCCAGGACGAGGTCATCGAGCTCTTCGCCGCGCACGCCGGCTGCGAGGACAAGGTGGCCGAGGTGACGGCTGCCGCCATGCGCGGGGAGCTGGACTTCGAGCAGTCGCTGCACGCGCGCGTGGCGCTGCTTCAGGGGCTGGACGCCTCCGTCGTGGAGAAGGTGCGCAGCGAGGTGCGGCTGACGCCGGGCGCGCGCACGCTGATCCGTACGCTGAAGCGGCTCGGCTATCAAGTAGGGGTCGTCTCGGGCGGGTTCACACAGGTCACCGATGATCTGAAGGAGCGGCTCGGGCTGGACTTCGCCCAGGCGAACACGCTGGAGATCGTCGACGGGAAGCTGACCGGCAAGGTCACCGGCGAGATCGTGGACCGGGCGGGCAAGGCGCGGCTGCTGCGCCGGTTCGCCGCCGAGGCGGGGGTGCCGCTGTCGCAGACGGTGGCGATCGGTGACGGCGCGAACGACCTGGACATGCTCAACGCGGCCGGACTCGGCGTCGCCTTCAACGCCAAGCCGGTGGTGCGGGAGGCGGCGCACACGGCGGTGAACGTGCCGTTCCTGGACACGGTCCTGTATCTGCTCGGGGTCACCCGCGAAGAGGTCGAGTCGGCCGACACGCACGACGAGGAGTGACGACCCGGACCGGATTGGTCCGCGTACGCGAGGGGCCCGGCACCGTGACGGCGCCGGGCCCCTTCGTGCGGGTCGGTCACTCCGACGGCGCCCAGTAGTCGAGCAGCGTGGCCACACCGGGCTCCAGCGTCTTCCAGGGGCCGCTGAAGGAGAGGACGGCGAAGGCGGCGGCCGGGAACCCGCGGCGGCTCATCCGCTCGCGCGCGTCCTTGTCGGCGGAGCCGGACAGAATCTCGGCGAGGCCCTGTACGCCGGGGTTGTGGCCGATCAGCAGGACGTTCTGCGCGTCGTCGGGCGTTTCGTTCAGCACGGCGATCAGTTCGCCGGGCGAGGCCTCGTAGATCCGCTCTTCGTAGACGGTTTTCGGCCGGTGCGGGAACTCGTGGACGGCGAGCTTCCAGGTCTCCCGGGTCCGGGTCGCGGTGGAGCACAGGGCCAGGTCGAAGGGGATCGCGGTGTCGGCCAGCCTGCGGCCGGCTTCTGCCGCGTCCAGTCGGCCCCGGTCGGCGAGCGGCCGCTCGTGGTCGGTCACCTGTGGCCAGTCGGCTTTCGCATGCCGGAAGAGGATGATCCTGCGGGAATCTGCGACGCTCATGAGATCCAGCTTCGCATGAAACAGGCCACGAGGCGCAGGGAGTTGACCGGCGGTTCCGTTGGTGCTCAGCGCATGATCAGCTGTTGTATGCGCTCGAAGAGCTGGGTGATCACGGGCTCCGCGGTGGCGGCCTGCGCCTCCGCCGGATTCAGTATCAGTGTCAGCAGCGTGATGAAGGCGAGCGTCGGCAGAGCGAGGGCCCACCAGGGCAGCCGGATGTCGGCACGGCCCGTGGACGCCGGGTGGGGCGGGGTGTGCGTACGGGCCGACATGATGCCTCCGTGGTCTCCGAGTGTCCGTGGCCGCCTCTCGCGGGCACACTTCGAAGTTACGGACGCACGGGCCCTCAACCCATCCGGTGATCCACCCAGTTGACCCTGACACTCACCCCCTAGGGGATGGTGGTGCTAGCCCCACCATCGGCGTGCCGACGTGTGCCGGGGGACGTCCGCCGGGAGACCCGCGTCAGGGAGAGGCGATCGTCGCGACGACGGCGATGATCACGAAAATGGCGAAGAACGCGCCGAAGACGAGCAGCATCTTCTTCTGGCCGTTCCGGGGGTTCGGGTCGAGCACTGGCATACGGCAAGTCTCGCACCCGCCGCCCCCGAGCGGCCCGCCGGGGTGAGGTCAGCGGGCCGCCTCGTCCTCCACCGTGCGGTTGCGTCCCGCCAGGACACCCACCGCCATCTGCGGGATCATCAGTGCGGCCATCAGGGCGATCGGCAGCCCCCAGCCGCCGCTGTGCTGGTAGAGCACACCGACCAGGAGCGGGCCGGGGATGGAGATCAGATAGCCGGTGCTCTGCGCGAAGCCCGACAGCTGGGCCACGCCGGCGCTGGTCCGGGCCCGCATGCCGACCATGGTGAGGGCCAGCGGGAACGAGCAGTTCGAGATGCCCAGGAGCACGGCCCAGGCCCACGAGCCGGAGGTCGGGGCTAGGTACATGCCCGCGTAGCCGACGAGGCCGCAGGCGCCCAGCGCGAGCACGATCGGGCCCTGATGGGGCAGCCGGGTGGCGAGGCGCGGGATGACGAAGGCCAGCGGCACGCCCATCACCATGGTGACGGCGAGCAGCAGCCCGGCCGTGCCGGCGTGCACTCCCGAGTCACGGAAGATCTGCGCCATCCAGCCCATCGTGATGTAGGCGCCGGTGGCCTGGAGGCCGAAGTAGACGGCGAGGGCCCAGGCGGTGCGGCTCCGGGTGATCCGCACCGGGGATGCGTCCACGCGGGCGCGGCCCTCCCGAGCGGACTCGGCGGGCGACGCCCCCCGATCCCGTACGAAGGGGATCCACGGCAGTACGGCCGCCGCGGCGAGCCCCGCCCACACCGCGAGGCCGGTCTGCCAACTTCCGCCCAGCGTCTCGGTCATGGGCACCGTCACCGCCGCCGCGGACGCGGTGCCGAGCGCGAGGGCCATCGAGTACAGGCCGGTCATGGAGCCGACCCGGTCGGGGAACCAGCGCTTGACGATGACCGGCATCAGGACGTTGCTGACCGCGATGCCCATGAGGGCGAGCGCGGTGGCGGCCACGAAGCCGGCCGTGCCGCCCACGTACGGCCGTATGAGCAGGCCCGCGGTGATGGCGACCATGCCCGCGCAGACCACCGCGCCGGGGCCGAAGCGGCGGGCCAGGCGCGGGGCGGCGACACCGAAGACGGCGAAGCAGAGCGGGGGCACGGAGGTGAGCACTCCGGCGACGCTGCCGCTCATGCCGAGCGCGTCGCGGACCTCTTCGAGGAGGGCGCCGAGGCTGGTGATGGCGGGGCGGAGGTTCAGCGCGGTCAGCACGATGCCGGCCAGGAGCAGCCGTATCGTCCACGCGCGCGTGGTGGGCTCGGTGGTGGGGTGCGCCTCAGAGGTGCGTATGCGCATGGACGTCACTGTCCGGGTTTCCTCGCTTGCCATGCCGCCCATCATAGAATCATAGGATGATTGGTTGTCCACCCCCGCGCCGCCCGGCCCGGGTCCTGACGTGCGAAGGTGTGCCATGCCCCTGAGCCACCCCCGCCGCTCGGCGCTGTCCGAGCAGGTCATCGCCGCTTTGCGGAACCAGATCGCCTCGGGCGAGTGGCCTGTCGGCTCCCGCATCCCGACCGAGCCCGAGCTGGTCGAACAGCTCGGCGTGGCCCGCAACACGGTCCGCGAGGCGGTCCGCGCGCTGGCGCACAACGGCCTGCTGGACATCCGGCAGGGCTCCGGCACCTATGTCGTGGCGACCAGCGAGCTGGCCGGTGTCATGCACCGCCGCTTCGCCGACGCCGACCCCCGGCACATCGCCGAGCTGCGCTCCACGCTGGAGTCGGGCGCGGCGAAGCTGGCCGCCGAGCGGCGCACCGAGAAGGACCTCAAGCAGCTGGACACGCTGCTGGTGCGGCGCGAGGAGGCCTGGGAGTCGGGTGACACGGAGGCCTTCGTGGCGGCCGACGCGACCTTCCACCTGGCGGTGGTGGCGGCCTCCCACAACGACGTGATGACCGCGATGTACGCGGACCTGGGCGAGGTGCTGCTGGACTGGCTGCGCGACGACGTCGGCGCGGAGCTGACGCCGGAGTCGTATCTGGACCACGCACGGCTGGTCGACGCGATCCGCGCGGGTGACGCGTCGGCGGCCGCGGACGAGGCGGCGGGCTATCCGTTCCACTGCCGTCCGGGGCGCGTCAGTCCTCCCGGCGGTGACTGACCCAGGCCGAGCCGATCTCCTTCCAGCAGCGGGCGGTCAGCCGCACCGTCTGCGCGGGCTCGGCGTCCACCGCGGAGCCGTCGCTGTCGAGGTCCCACCAGCGGGCGCACTCCACGTGCAGGCTCACGCTGTCGGTCTCCGGATAAGGGTTGTGGCAGTACGCGGTCACATGGGAGCCGGTGACATTGATCCGGCACGCGGCACCGAACAGCTCCTCGGGCTCCGCTTCGGCGACCGCTTCCGCGGAGTGCGCGGAGTGCTCGTGCGCGTGGGCCATCGCCGCGCAGGACACAGGCAGTACGAGTGCGACGGCGACGGTCGTTGAGGCCAAGCGGCGGGGCAAGCGCACAACGGGACCTCCTCGGCCGTACGGGAGAGGGGTTCGCGTGAGGAACGCGTACTCCAGAGTGCGCGTGCACCTGCCCCGCCCGCCTCGCCGGATGGGCCGAACGGGTGACGCCCCGCTCCCCCGCGCGGCGGGAGACGGGGCGTCGACGACGTCCGGGAGATCAGGCGCCGATGGCGTGCAGGCCGCCGTCCACGTGGACGATCTCGCCGGTGGTCTTCGGGAACCAGTCGCTCAGCAGCGCGACGACGCCCTTGCCGGCCGGCTCCGGGTCCTTGAGGTCCCACTCCAGCGGGGCGCGGGTGTCCCACACGGAGGCGAGCTCGGCGAAGCCCGGGATGGACTTGGCGGCCATGGAGCCGATCGGGCCGGCCGACACGAGGTTGCAGCGGATGTTCTGCTCGCCCAGGTCACGCGCCATGTAGCGGCTGGTGGCCTCCAGGGCGGCCTTGGCCGGGCCCATCCAGTCGTACTGCGGCCAGGCGTACTGCGCGTCGAAGGTGAGGCCGACGACCGAGCCGCCGTTCTGCATCAGCGGCAGACAGGCCATGGTCAGCGACTTCAGGGAGTACGCCGAGACGTGCATGGCGGTGGCGACCGACTCGAACGGCGTGTTGAGGAAGTTGCCGCCGAGCGCGTCCTGCGGTGCGAAGCCGATGGAGTGCACGACGCCGTCGAGGCCGCCGAGCTCCTCGCCGACGATGTCGGCCAGCCGCCCGAGGTGCTCGTCGTTGGTGACGTCGAGCTCGATGACCTTGGTGGGCTTCGGGAGCTTCTTGGCGATGCGCTCGGTCAGCGTGGGCCGCGGGAAGGCGGTCAGGATGATCTCGGCGCCCTGCTCCTGGGCCAGCTTGGCGGTGTGGAAGGCGATGGAGGACTCCATCAGCACACCGGTGATCAGGACGCGCTTGCCCTCGAGAATTCCGCTCATGGTGATCAGTGACCCATTCCCAGTCCGCCGTCAACGGGGATGACGGCTCCAGTGATGTACGAGGCGTCGTCCGAGGCGAGGAACCGCACCGTCGCGGCGATCTCCTCCGGCTGCGCGTAACGACCGAGCGGCACCTGCTTCACGATGCCCTCGCGCTGCTCGTCGGTGAGCACCTTGGTCATGTCGGTGTCGACGAAGCCGGGCGCGACGACGTTGAAGGTGATGTTGCGCGAGCCCAGCTCACGGGCGAGGGAGCGCGCGAAGCCGACCAGGGCGGCCTTGGACGCGGCGTAGTTCGCCTGGCCGGGACCGCCGAACAGCCCGACGACCGACGAGATGAGCACCACGCGGCCCTTCTTGGCGCGCAGCATGCCGCGGTTGGCGCGCTTGACCACGCGGAAGGTGCCGGTGAGGTTGGTGTCGATGACCGAGGTGAAGTCCTCCTCGGACATGCGCATCAGGAGCTGGTCCTTGGTGATGCCGGCGTTGGCGATCAGCACCTCGACCGGGCCGTGCTCGGCCTCGATCTCCTTGTAGGCCTGCTCCACCTGCTCGGTGTCGGTGATGTCGCACTTGACGGCCAGGCAGCCCAATTCCGTCAGGGCGGCCGGCGGCTCACCCGAGCGGTATGTGATCGCGACCTTGTCGCCGGCGTCGGCGAAAGCGCGGGCGATGGCGAGGCCGATGCCCCGGTTGCCTCCGGTGACGAGAACCGAGCGGCTCAACGGATCACCCTTTCGATAGGTGGCTGACACACCCGCCCGGACAGCTCGATGACAGGCGGCTTCACCGAAAACCTATCGGGCCGGTCGCGTCCGGGGACATTCGGGCACCCACAGTGGCGTCGGGGTGTCACTGTCGGGTCTCTACAGAAAGACGCGGACTCCAGCCGGAAACGTGTGGTCCACGGCCCCGCCCGCGCGAAATGATCGGGCCGACAGGCCACGACAGCAGGGAGACCTCCGTGCCTCATACGATCGATGAAGCCTTCACGGCGCTTCCGCTACGCGCCCTGGCCGACGCGGCGCTGGCACGCGCGCGTGCGCTGGGCGCCGAGCACGCGGACTTCCGCTTCGAGCGGGTGCGCAGCGCGTCCTGGCGGCTGCGGGACGCCAGGCTCGCCGGGTCGTCGGACACCACCGACCTCGGCTACGCGGTGCGGGTGGTGCACGGCGGGACCTGGGGGTTCGCGTCCGGTGTGGATCTGACCCTGGACGCCGCCGCCAAGGTCGCGTCGCAGGCGGTGGCGATGGCGAAGCTGTCCGCCCAGGTGATCAAGGCCGCCGGGTCGGACGAGCGGGTGGAGCTGGCCGACGAGCCCGTGCACACCGACAGGACGTGGATCTCGTCGTACGAGATCGATCCGTTCGCCGTGCCCGACGAGGAGAAGTCGGGGCTGCTGGCCGAGTGGAGCGCGCGGCTGCTGGCTGCGGACGGGGTGAACCACGTGGACGCCTCGCTGCTCACCGTCCACGAGAACAAGTTCTACGCCGACACCGCCGGGACCGTCACCACCCAGCAGCGGGTACGGCTGCATCCGCAGCTGACGGCCGTGTCGGTCGACGAGTCGAGCGGCGAGTTCGACTCCATGCGCACCATCGCGCCGCCCGTCGGACGCGGTTGGGAGTATCTGACGGGAACGGGCTGGGACTGGGAATCCGAGCTTGCGCAGATCCCGGAGCTGCTCGCCGAGAAGATGCGGGCGCCGAGCGTGCAGGCGGGACCGTACGACCTGGTCGTCGACCCGTCCAACCTGTGGCTGACCATCCACGAGTCCATCGGCCACGCCACCGAGCTGGACCGCGCCCTCGGCTACGAGGCCGCCTACGCCGGCACCTCCTTCGCCACCTTCGACCAGCTCGGCAAGCTCAGGTACGGCTCGGACCTGATGAACGTCACCGGTGACCGCACCGCCGAGCACGGCCTCGCCACCATCGGGTACGACGACGAGGGCGTCGCGGGCCAGTCCTGGGACCTGGTGAAGAACGGCACCCTGGTCGGCTACCAGCTGGACCGGCGGATCGCGAAGCTGACCGGCTTCGAGCGGTCCAACGGGTGCGCGTTCGCCGACTCCCCCGGCCATGTGCCGGTGCAGCGCATGGCCAATGTCTCGCTCCAGCCGGATCCGGCCGGGATGTCCACCGAGGATCTGATCGGGAGCGTGGACCGCGGGATCTATGTCGTCGGCGACCGGTCCTGGTCGATCGACATGCAGCGCTACAACTTCCAGTTCACCGGGCAGCGGTTCTTCAGGATCGAGAACGGGCGGATCACCGGTCAGCTGCGGGACGTGGCCTACCAGGCGACGACCACGGACTTCTGGGGCTCGATGGCGGCCGTGGGCGGTCCGCAGACCTACGTCCTGGGCGGCGCCTTCAACTGTGGCAAGGCGCAGCCGGGGCAGGTCGCGGCGGTGTCGCACGGCTGCCCGTCGGCCCTCTTCAAGGGCGTCAACATTCTGAACACCACGCAGGAGGCCGGTCGATGAGCGCTCACTCCCACAAGGCGCACAAGCCGCACGAGATCGTCGAGCGGGCCCTTGAGCTGTCGCGGGCGGACGGGTGTGTCGTCATCGCCGACGAGCAGTCGACCGCCAATCTGCGCTGGGCGGGCAACGCGCTGACCACGAACGGCGTCACGCGCGGACGGACGCTCACCGTCGTCGCCAGCGTCGACGGCAAGGAGGGCACGGCCTCCGGCGTCGTGTCGCGGTCGGCGGTGACCGCGGACGAGCTGGAGCCGCTGGTGCGGGCCGCCGAGGCCGCCGCGCGCGCCGCCGGGCCCGCCGAGGACGCGCAGCCGCTGGTGACGGACGTACCGGCGTCGCCCGACTTCACGGACGCCCCGGCGGAGACGTCGTCCACGGTGTTCGCCGACTTCGCCCCGGCGCTCGGCGAGGCGTTCGCACGCGCGCGTGCGGGCGGACGGGAGCTGTACGGCTTCGCCAACCACGAGATGGTGTCGACGTACGTGGGCACGTCCACCGGGCTGCGGCTGCGGCACGACCAGCCCAACGGGACGCTGGAGGTGAACGCCAAGTCGCCGGACCGTACCCGCTCGGCGTGGGCGGGCCGCTCCACGCGGGACTTCAAGGACGTGGACCCGACCGCGCTGGACGCCGAGCTGGCCGTACGGCTCGGCTGGGCCGAGCGGCGCCTGGAGCTGCCGGCGGGCCGGTACGAGACGCTGCTGCCGCCGACCGCCGTGGCCGACCTGCTGATCTACCAGCTCTGGTCGGCTTCGGGGCGGGACGCGGCCGAGGGTCGGACGGTGTTCTCCAAGCCGGGCGGCAGGACGCGCGTCGGCGAGAAGCTGAGCGAGCTGCCCCTGACGCTGCGCAGCGACCCGAACGAGCCGGGTCTGGAGTCAGCCCCGTTCGTGATCGCGCACTCCTCCGGGGGCGACCAGTCGGTGTTCGACAACGGGCTGCCGCTCGCGGCCACCGAGTGGCTGAGCGCGGGCGAGCTGAAGCACCTCACGACCAGCCGGCACAGCGCGGGGCTGACCGGTCTGCCCGTGGCGCCGGCGATCGACAACCTGATCCTGGACGGCGGCCAGGACCGCTCGATCGAGGAGATGGTCGCCGGCACCGAGCGCGGGCTGCTGCTGACCTGCCTGTGGTACATCCGCGAGGTCGACCCGGCGACGCTGCTGCTCACCGGACTGACCCGGGACGGGGTGTACCTCGTCGAGAACGGCGAGGTGACCGGTGAGGTCAACAACTTCCGGTTCAACGAGTCGCCGGTCGATCTGCTGGGCCGGGCGACGGAGGCGGGGCGTTCGGAGAAGACCCTGCCTAGGGAGTGGGGCGACTGGTTCACCAGGGCGGCGATGCCGACGCTGCGCGTCCCCGATTTCAACATGAGCTCTGTCAGTCAGGGCGTATAACCTCGTAGTCGGCTGTCACCCGACTGCCCGAGATCATCAAGGAGACACGAGAACCGTGACGGACATCGTCGACGAGCTGAAGTGGCGTGGCGTGATCGCCCTGTCCACTGACGAGGACGCATTGCGCAAGGCGCTCGCGGACGGTCCCGTCACGTTCTATTGCGGTTTCGACCCGACCGCGGCGAGCCTGCACGTCGGTCACCTGGTCCAGGTGCTCACCATGCGCCGCCTCCAGCAGGCGGGCCTGCGCCCGCTGGCGCTGGTCGGAGGCGCAACCGGCCAGATCGGCGACCCGCGCCCGACGGCCGAGCGCACGCTGAACGACCCGGAGACGGTCGCGAACTGGGTGAACCGCCTGCGCGGGCAGATCGAGCCCTTCCTCTCCTTCGAGGGCGACAACGCCGCGCTGATGGTGAACAACCTGGACTGGACGGCCGGCATGTCGGCCATCGAGTTCCTGCGGGACATCGGCAAGCACTTCCGCGTCAACAAGATGCTCACCAAGGACTCGGTCGCCCGCCGGCTGCAGTCCGAAGAGGGCATCAGCTACACGGAGTTCAGCTACCAGCTGCTCCAGGGCATGGACTTCCTGGAGCTGTACCGGCGGCACGGCTGCACGCTCCAGCAGGGCGGCAGCGACCAGTGGGGCAACCTCACGGCCGGGCTGGACCTGATCCACAGGCTGGAGCCGCACGCGCAGGTGCACGCTCTCGCGACGCCGCTGATGACCAAGGCGGACGGCACCAAGTTCGGCAAGACCGAGGGCGGCGCCATCTGGCTCGACCCGGAGATGACGACGCCGTACGCGTTCTACCAGTTCTGGCTGAACGCGGACGACCGGGACATCTCCACCTACATGCGCATCCTCTCCTTCAAGTCCCGTACGGAGCTGGAGGAGCTGGAGAAGCAGACCGAGGAGCGTCCGCAGGCCCGTGCCGCACAGCGTGCGCTGGCCGAGGAGCTGACCACGCTGGTGCACGGCGCCGACCAGACGGCCGCGGTGATCGCCGCGTCCCGCGCGCTCTTCGGGCAGGGCGAGCTGACCGAGCTGGACGATGCGACGCTGGCGGCGGCCCTGTCCGAGGTGCCGCATGTCCAGGTCGCCGAGCTCGGCCCGGTGGTCGACCTGTTCGCCGAGGTCGGGCTGGTGGCCAGCAAGTCGGCCGCTCGGCGCACCGTGAAGGAGGGCGGGGCCTACGTCAACAACGTCAAGGTCGCCGGCGAGGACGCGGTGCCCGCGAAGGAGGACCTGCTGCACGGGCGCTGGCTGGTGCTGCGGCGCGGGAAGAAGAACCTCGCGGCCGTCGAGGTCATGGGGTAGCTCCGCTGGACGTGCCGTACGGGTGCGCCGTAGGGGTGCGGGTTGTGTGCGAACTGCCGCCGCGTCGTGGTCGCTCGCGCAGTTCCCCGCGCCCCTTACGGGGCGCCTCGCTCACGCCCGCTCTTTCCTCTTGCCCAGCGTCGCCATGTACAGCATGTCCCCCAGGTACACGATGATCACCGCCGCGACGATCTGGAAGACGTGCCGGCTCCAGTCGATGCCGCGGGTCGAGTCGACGCCGAAGGCGCGGGCGATGGAGTTGCCGACGATGGCGCCGAGGATGCCGAAGATGGTGGTCAGCCAGAGAGGGCTGTGCTGTTTGCCAGGGATGAGTGCCTTCGCGAGCAGGCCAAGCACGAATCCCACGATGATCGCCCACAACCAGCCCATGGCTGCCTCCTAGTACGGCTCGGGTGAGCAGTACGCCCAGTCTTGGTCCGGGCCCGGTACGCCGCATGCCGGGCACCGCCGTACGCGTTACGGCTGACCGCGTTCCCCCAGGTGGCAGGAGCCCCGGTCTCGTAGGCGGCGCAGGCGAGGCGTACCGTGGGAGGTGTCCCGGCCCGACCCCCTGACCCGGGGCGGACGGGTGCGCGCAGGGGGAGAGTCCGATGCGGGCGGATGGTGGAATGTGATGCGGAAGCTGCACGCGAGCGGCAACACCGAGGTGTTCCGGATCACCGGGGCCCGGACGGGTCTCGAGGAGGATGTGCGCGGCCGGCAGCGCCGGTACGTCATCTCGATGTCGGTCCGTACGCTGTCGGTGATCCTCGCGGCCTCGCTGTGGAACGTCGAACGGCACGTCGCGATCGTGGCGTTGGTGCTCGGCGCGGTCCTGCCGTACATCGCGGTGGTGATCGCGAACGCCGGGCGGGAGAATGCGCCGTCTCTGCCGTCGACGTTCGTGACCGCACATGTGCGGCCGATGATCGCGCCGCCGCGGACGAATGACGGTTTCGCGGAATCGGTCCCGGAAGATGTGGCGGGCGATTCGGGGCCCGGCGCACAAAGCAAACCGCGTGACGGGGTGTGATTGCGCGGACCGGTTCATTCCGGAGACGAGTCCCCGCCAAGCTCAGTAAAAGCTCAGATCAATAGTGTTGTTCCGGTGCCGGGCGGCGGGTTACCCGTGACATACTTCGTAGGCGCTCCGCATCCCCCGTCGGAGCGACGGACCGACGCCGGGCAGCTCCCCCCGTGGCTGCTCGGCGTCGCCTTTTTGTGCGCTATTTGTGAGACGAATCTGTGAGTGACACGCCGATCTGTTCTGCCAAGGGATGTCGTGCCGACGCCGTGTGGGTGCTGGCGTGGAACAACCCGAAGATCCATACGCCCGAGCGGCGGAAGACATGGCTCGCGTGCGAGGAGCATCGCGAGCATCTGTCGCAGTTTCTCGGGGTGCGGGGGTTTTTGAAGGACGTTGTCCTGTTGAAGGAATGGGAAGAGGCTTCTTCAGCCACCGATGGCTGACATAGGCCGGTCCGGCTGCACGAACGACGGGTCGTCCAGGCCCGCGCCTGCCTTCTTGCCCCACATCGCCAAACGCCAGATGCGGGCGATCTCCTCGTCGGGGGCGTCGGAGCGCAACGCCGCTCTCAGGTCCGTCTCCTCCGTGGCGAACAGGCATGTGCGCACCTGGCCGTCGGCCGTCAGCCGGGTGCGGTCGCAGGCCGCGCAGAACGGGCGGGTGACCGAGGCGATGACGCCGACGACATGCGGGCCGCCGTCGACCAGCCAGCGCTCCGCCGGGGCCGAGCCGCGCTTCTCCTCACCCTCGGGGGTCAGCTCGAAGCGGGTGCGCAGCGAGGTCAGGATGTCACCGGCGGTGATCATGCCGTCGCGCTTCCAGCCGTGCTGGGCGTCCAGGGGCATCTGCTCGATGAACCGCAGCTCGTAGTCGTGCTCGACCGCCCAGGCCAGCAGGTCGGGGGCCTCGTCGTCGTTGAGGCCCGGCATCAGGACCGAGTTGACCTTGACCGGGGTCAGGCCGGCGGCGCGGGCGGCGTACAGGCCCTCGATGACGTCCTTGTGGCGGTCACGGCGGGTGAGGGTCTTGAAGACGTCCGGGCGCAGGGTGTCCAGCGAGACGTTGACCCGGTCCAGGCCCGCGGCCTTCAGCGCGGCCGCCGTGCGCCCCAGGCCGATGCCGTTCGTCGTCAGGGACATCTGGGGGCGGGGTTCCAGCGCGGCGACCCGCTCGACTATGCCGACCAGGCCGGGGCGCAGCAGGGGCTCGCCGCCGGTGAAGCGGACCTCATCGATACCGAGTGAGGTGACCGCGATGTCGATCAGGCGGACGATCTCGTCGTCCGTGAGCAGGTCCGGCTTGGCCAGCCACTGCAGGCCCTCCTCGGGCATGCAGTATGTGCACCGCAGATTGCAGCGGTCGGTCAGCGAGACTCTCAGGTCGGTGGCCACCCGGCCGTAGGTGTCGATGAGCACGTGGGCCCCCTCCCTTTGTCACGACCAGATTGAACTGTCACGACCAGATTCAACTTCCGTCACCTGTGAGCCTACGTGACCGCACTGACAGCGACACCGGCCCGATCCGACGACGTACGACGCGGCCGCGTCGTAGGGATCTACGACGCGGCCGCTCCAGGGGGCGTGCTCAGTGGGCGCCGGTGCCGGTCAGGGACCGGACCTCCAGCTCCGCGTACTTGCCGGCGTCCGGCTCTTCCTTCGACAGGACCGTGCCGAGCCAGCCCATGAGGAAGCCGAACGGGATGGAGATGATGCCCGGGTTCTTCAGCGGGAACCAGGCGAAGTCGACGTCCGGGAACATCGCCTTCGGGTCGCCGGAGACGACCGGCGAGAACAGCACCAGGCCGACGGCGACGATCAGACCGCCGTAGATCGACCACAGCGCGCCCTGGGTGGTGAACCGCTTCCAGAACAGGCTGTAGAGGATCGTCGGGAGGTTGGCGGAGGCCGCGACCGCGAAGGCCAGGGCGACCAGGCCGGCGACGTTGAGGTCGCGGGCGAGGGCGCCGAGGAGGATGGAGACGGCGCCGATGCCGATGGTGGCGAGGCGGGCCGCCCTGACCTCCTCCTTCTCGGTGGCCTGGCCCTTCCTGATGACGTTCGCGTAGATGTCGTGGGCGAACGACGAGGACGAGGCCAGCGTCAGACCGGCGACGACCGCGAGGATCGTCGCGAAGGCGACGGCCGAGATGGTGGCGAGCAGGATCGCGCCCCACGCCGAGTCGACGCCGCCCAGGTGCAGGGCGAGCAGTGGTGCCGCCGTGTTGCCGGACGGGTTGGAGGCGATGATCTCGTCCTGCGAGATCAGCGCGGCGGCGCCGAAGCCGAGGGCGATGGTCATCAGGTAGAAGCCGCCGATGATGCCGATCGCCCAGTTCACGGACTTACGGGCGGCCTTGGCGTTGGGCACCGTGTAGAAGCGGATCAGGATGTGCGGCAGACCGGCGGTGCCGAGGACCAGGGCGATGCCGAGGGAGATGAAGTCCAGCTTGGAGGTGCCGGTGGCGCCGTACTGCAGGCCGGGCTCCAGGAACGCGGCGCCCTTGCCGCTGTTCTCGGCGGCCTTGCCGAGCAGGTCCGAGATGTTGAAGTTGAACTTCAGCAGCACCAGGAACGTAATGAGGATCGTGCCGCTGATGAGCAGCACGGCCTTGACCATCTGGACCCAGGTGGTGCCCTTCATGCCGCCGATGGACACGTACACGATCATCAGGACGCCGACCAGGGCGACGATGAGGATCTTGCCGGCGTCGGTGGTGATGCCGAGCAACAGCGAGACCAGGACGCCGGCGCCCGCCATCTGTGCCAGCAGGTAGAAGATCGACACGACGATCGTGGAGGTGCCGGCCGCCGTGCGCACCGGGCGCTGGCGCATGCGGTACGCGAGCACGTCGCCCATCGTGTAGCGGCCGGAGTTCCTGAGCGGCTCGGCGACCAGGAGCAGGGCGACCAGCCAGGCGACCAGGAAGCCGATGGAGTACAGGAAGCCGTCGTACCCGAAGAGGGCGATGGCGCCCGCGATGCCGAGGAAGGACGCGGCGGACATGTAGTCGCCGGAGACGGCGAGGCCGTTCTGGAAGGCGCTGAACGAGCGGCCGCCCGCGTAGAAGTCGGCGGCGTCCTTGGTCTGGCGGCCCGCCCAGACGGTGATGAACAGCGTCGCGACCACGAAGCACGCGAACAGGGTGATGATCAGCGGCCGGTGCTCGCTGGCCTCGTTCGCGGCGAGTTGGACCTGGGTCATCGCGGGGCTCATGCGCCGCCCTCCATACGGGTCTTGATGGCCTCGGCCTTGGGGTCGAGCTTGGCGCCGGCGTGGCGCGAGTACCACCAGGCAATGAGGAACGTGGTGACGAACTGGGCGATACCGAGGACGAACGCGACGTTGATGTTGCCGAAGAGCTTGGTGCCCATGAAGTCGCCCGCGTAGTTGGAGAGCAGGACGTACAGCAGGTACCAGGTGATGAAGGCGACGGTCAGCGGAAAGGCGAAGGAGCGGTAGGAGCGGCGCAGTTCGGCGAACTCCGCGCTCTGATGCACCTCGGCGAACTCCTCGGGAGAGGGGAGTTTGTGTTGCTCTTTCGAGGGGGGCGGTGCGTCGGTAGCCACGGAGTCTCCTCGCGTTGCGGGCGCTGTTGCGACGGTGGACGGGGACGGTTGGGGGGTCGGGGACGGATCAGGGGACGGGTCGGGCACGGGCATGGCGGCTCTGTTCTTCGCAGTGACATGGATCACTTGAGCCGGCTGGCGATGTTAGGGCCCCGGCGCGTGATCCGACAGGGGGCACGATGGTGCTCGCGCCTCCTGTCCAAGGTCACGGCGCCACGCGAGGACCGGTTCAACTCCCCGGACTTCTTTCCGAAGTCGTCCGGCCGGATTGCTGGCCAGGAGGTTCAGGGATAGCTTCGGCCCAGCACTTCTCGTCATGTACCTGCCCGAACCGATCCGTGGCTCGGGCAGGTTCCGGTTCCGGATGATGTGGAGATCCCATGGCTCATCTGCGGTCCAGACGCCGACTCGGCCTCGCCGTTCCGCTAGCTCTGTCACTGACCGCCTCGCTCGGCTTCCTGCCGTCGGCCGCCTCGGCGGCACCGTTCGGGGAGCCTGTCGCGCGGGCCGCGGAGGCGTCGACCCTGGCCTATGTCGTCAACACCGAGCCGGACCGCCGCACGATCGAGTCGGTGCGCCGCGCGATTGAGGCGGCCGGCGGCACCGTCGTGATCACGTACGACAGGATCGGCGTGATCGTCGCCCATTCGGCGCACCCCGACTTCGCCGAGTTGATACGCCGGGTGCGCGGGGTCCAGTCGGCGGGCGCTGCCCGTACGGCGCCCCTGACCGCCGCCGGGTCCACGGACGAGGGGCCCGTCCAGCCCCTGACGAAGCAGCAGGCCGAGCGGACCACGAGCGCGTCGGACGCGACGGACGCCGGCGAGCCGCTCGAGGCCGACCAGTGGAACCTGCGCGCGATAGGCGCCGACCGGGCCGCGAAGATCAACCCGGGCAGCAGCCGCGTCACCGTCGCCGTCATCGACAACGGCGTCGACGACACCCACCCCGACCTCGCCGCGAACTTCTCCGCCGCCCAGTCCGCGAACTGCGCCGGCGGCAAGGCGGACACCAGCCCGGGCGCCTGGCGGCCGTACACCCCCGCCGACGCACACGGCACGCATGTGGCCGGCGAGATAGCCGCGCCCCGCAACGGCGTCGGCATAGCGGGCGTCGCCCCCGGCGTGAAGGTCTCCGCCATCCAGGTGAGCGACCCCGTCAACGGTCTCTACTACCCGGAAAGTGTCGTGTGCGCCTTCGTGTTCGCCGCCGACCACGGTGTGGAGATCACGAACAACAGCTACTACGTCGACCCGTGGCTCTACAACTGCATGGACGACGCGGACCAGCGGGCGATCGTCGACGCCGTCAACAGGGCCCAGCTGTACGCGCAGAAGAAGGGCGTGCTCAACCTCGCCTCCGCGGGCAACTCCAACCACGACCTGGACTCCGACGCGGTCGTCGACGACAGCAGCCCCGACGACTCGACGGCGGTCGAGCGCACCGTCGACCCGCACAAGTGCTTCGACGTACCGACGCAGCTGCCCGGCATCGTCACGGTCAGCGCGACGGGCGTGAAGAACCTCAAGTCGTACTACTCCTCGTACGGTTACGGCGTGGTCGACATCGCGGCCCCGGGCGGCGACCGGCTCTACCAGATCCCGGACACCCCGTCGAAGAACGGCCGCATCCTGGCCACCCTCCCGGGCGGGCAGTACGGCTTCCTGCAGGGCACGTCAATGGCCTCCCCGCACGCCGCGGGGGTGGCCGCGCTGCTGAAGTCCCGGTATCCGCTGGCGACCCCGACCCAGCTGCACGCGCTGCTGAAGGCCCAGGCGGACAACCCGGGCTGCCCCGAGTCGTACGACCAGAACGGCGACGGCACGCAGGACGCGGTGTGCAAGGGCGGCACGCGGTTCAACGGCTTCTACGGGTTCGGCATCGTGAACGCGCTGGACGCCGTCGACTGAACCGAATGACTTTGACTGAGTCGGATACTGCATAGTGCGGTCATGACTGCACTCAGTACTGCCTGGTCCGCGGTGGACGGCGACCCCGCCCTGCTGCCGCGGGTGTCGACCGTGGTGCGGGAGGGCGCGCTCGAAGCGCGTCTTCCCGTACGGGAGTTGGCGCGCGCCTGTGTGGGCGCGTGTGCCTTGGCCGCCGCCGAGCTGGGGGCGCGGCGGGCCGGGCTCGCCCAGGTGCCCGAGGTGCGGCTGGACGACGGGGCGGTCGCCACGGCGTTCGTGAGCGAACGCCATCTGCTGGTCGACGGGCGCGCACCGGTCTGGTTCGCGCCGCTGTCCCGGTTCTGGCGGACGGCGGACGGCTGGGTGCGTACCCATGCGAACTATCCGCATCACCGGGCCGGGCTGCTGGCCGGGCTGGGTGTGACGCAGGAGGATCCGGACGCCGTCGCGGCAGCTCTCGCCGAACGGTCCTCGCACGAGGCGGAGGATGCCGTGTACGCGGCCGGCGGCCTTGCCGTCGCACTGCGCGCACCGCGGGAATGGGCGGCGCACGAGCAGGCGGCAGCCGTGGCGCGGCGTCCGCTCGTCGAGCACGAGCTGCCGGCCACGGCACGCGCGCGTGCGCTCCCGCCGCTCGACGGCACTCCCCTGCTGCCCGCCGCCGGAGTGCGGGTCCTTGACCTGACGCGGGTCATCGCGGGGCCGGTCGCCACCCGCACGCTCGCGCTGCTCGGCGCGGACGTTCTGCGCGTGGACGCACCGCAGCTGCCCGAACTGGCCGACCAGCACACCGACACCGGCTTCGGGAAGCGCTCGGCGACGCTGGACCTAAGGGCCGACCGGCGCGCCTTCGAGGAACTACTCGCGGCGGCGGACGTCGTCGTCACCGGGTACCGGCCGGGCGCCCTGGACCGCTTCGGGCTGTCGGCACCGGCTCTGGCCGAACGGCACCCCGGGCTGATCGTGGCGCAGCTGTCGGCGTGGGGTTCGTACGGGCCGTGGGGCGAGCGGCGCGGGTTCGACAGCCTCGTGCAGGTCGCCACCGGTATCGCCGCGATCGAAGGCTCGGCCGAACGTCCCGGCGCCCTGCCCGCGCAGGCCCTCGACCATGGCACGGGGTATCTGCTGGCGGCGGCCGTGCTGCGGGCGCTGACCGAGCGGCGGGAGGAGGGGCACGGGCGTTGCGTACGGTTGGCTCTGGCGCGCACCGCTCACTGGCTGGTGAACGGGATCGAGCCGGGCCCGCGGGGGGACCTGTCCTACGACACGCCCGACGCGTGGCTCGCCGAGCGGGACAGCGCGCTCGGGCGGCTGCGGTACGCGCTGTCGCCGGTGTCGTTCGCGGACGGGCCGGTCGACTGGGCGCGGCCGCCCGGCGGTTGGGGCGCGGATCCGGCGCGGTGGGACTGAGCGGCGGGGCCCTCCAGGCCGTACCTCAGTACGGAATGCCATATCCCCACTTGTTTTCCGGCACTTGCCCGACTTGGCCGTGTTTCGTGAAGATTCTGAGGTGACGTTGCCGAGATCCTCCCCTGGCGTGTCCGACGGGAGTGCGCCGAGACGGCGTGCCGGTACGGGCCGGGCCGTCGCCGTACTCGTCCTGCTGACGCTGGCGGCGCTGATCCCGCTGCTCGGTCCGCCGGCCGCGCTGCACGGCACCGGGGAGGCCGCGGCACCCGGCACGGGCGGCATCGCGCTGTTGCGGGCGGTGCTGCTCGCGGCGCTGTGCGTCCCGCTGGGCGAGCTGTCCGTGAACCGGCTGGCCCGGACCGTGCCCGGCGCTCCCCGGGCCCTGCCCCGCAGCTGGGCGCCGTACGCGGCCGGCGTCGGTTTTGTCGCCGCCCTCGGTCTCGCGTCGGTCGTCTCGACGGGCAACCTGGTGCCGCACAGTCCCGCCGACCTCGACATCGGCGGTCTGTATGCCTCGCGGGACGGCAAGCTCGCGCTGCTGGAGGTCAACGCCTTCGCGGCGGCAGGTCTGTGCGCCCTCTCGCGCCGGCCGGGCACGCAGGTCTGGCCGCTTGCCGCGGTGGTCGTCGCCGAGGCGCTGCGCGCGCACCCCACGACCGAGTACAGCCCACTGCTGGGCTCCGGGCTGACGCTGGTGCACCTGGTCTGCGCGGCGCTCTGGACCGGCGGGCTGCTGCACGCCCTGCGGACCCTGCGCGGGTGGGACGCCAGAGAGGCGGGCGCGGCGCTGCTCGGCCGCTACGCGCGCGTGGCGGCCGTACTGCTCGCCGCCATCACGGCGACCGGGGTGTGGAGTTCGCTGCGCCGGATGCCGTCGGGCACGATCCTGGACCAGCTGACCGAGACGGCGTACGGGCGTGCCCTGCTGGCCAAGGTGATCGTGGTCGCGGCCGTGGCGGCGCTCGCGCTGTGGGCGCGGATCCGGCTGGGCCGGGCGGCGGACCCGCTGTCCGCCTGCTCCCCCGCGCGGGCGGAGGTCGTCGCCCTGGGAGTGGTGGTCGCGCTGTCGGGACTGCTGACGGCGTTGCCGGTGCCGATCCGCTGGTGAACCGTTACGCCGTCAGCCACCTCTCTCCCGTGCTCAGTTGGTGACCAGGACCTTGAGCGCGGTCCGCTCGTCCATCGCCTTGTAGCCGGCGGGGACCTCCTCCAGACCGATCGTCAGGTCGAAGACGGGCGACGGATCGATCGTGCCGTCCAGCACGTCGGGCAGCAGCTCGGGGATGTAGGTGCGGACCGGCGCGACCCCGCCGCGCAACGCGATGTTCTTGTCGAACATGACAGCGAGGTCGAGGCCGGTGCCGCTGCCGTGCGGCACACCGACGAAGCCGATGGCGCCGCCGTCGCGGGTGATGTCGACGGCCGTACGCATGGACTGTTCGGTGCCGACGGCCTCGACGACGGCGTGCGCGCCCTGTCCGCGCGTCAGCTCCCGTACGGCCGCCACGGCCGCGTCCCCGCGCTCGGCGACGACATCGGTGGCGCCGAAGCGGCGCGCGATGTCCGTGCGTACCTGGTGCCGGCCCAGGGCGATGATCCTCCTCCAGTCTCGGCTTCGCTCGACCGGGGGCACCCCCATGGCACCGAGCCGCTTGGCGGCGAGCACCGCGCACAGCCCGACGGCCCCGTCCCCGACGACGGCGACCGTGGCGCCCGGCCGGACCCCGGCGCCGAGGGCGGCGTGGTGGCCGGTGCCCAGGACGTCGGAGAGCGTCAGCAGGGCGGACAGCAGATGGTCGTCGGAGGCCGCGTCCTTGGGGAGCCGGACGAGGGTCGCGTCGGCGAAGGGGACGCGCACGGCCTCGCCCTGGCCGCCGTCCGAGCCGACGGTGCCCCAGAAGCCGCCGTGCTCGCAGGAGGTGGTCAGGCCCTCGCGGCAGTAGTCGCAGACGCCGTCGGACCACATGAAGGGCGCGACGACGAGGTCGCCCCGCTCGATGCCGGTCACCTCGGAGCCGGTCTCCTCGACGAGCCCGAGGAACTCGTGGCCGATGCGCTGCCCCGGCTGCCGGGCCGCCTCGCCCCGGTAGGCCCACAGGTCGCTGCCGCAGATACAGGCCCGCAGCACCCGGACCACGGCGTCGGTGGGCTGCCGCACCGAGGGGTCGGGCACGTCCTGCACGCGCATGTCGAAGGGGGCGTGGATGGTGGTGGCGCGCATGCGAGGGTCCTTCTCGTCTTTCGGCGTACCGGCGCTCGGGGGTGTTCGAGGCGCGTTCTCACCGTACGTCGGGGTCCGCGCCCGGCGCGCTCCGAGGGCCCGGGGAGCGCTCTGAGCCGCGCAGACCGTGGGTGCGGCGGCCTGACCCGGCGCTACGCGCCCGCCGCGTCCAGCAGCGACCCGGCCGCGTAGGTGACCCCCATGGCCAGCGCGCCGCCGGCCACATTGCGCAGCATCGCCCGGCCCGGGGCCGCCGCGCCCAGGCGGGCGCTGCTCCAGCCGGTCAGGGTGAGCGCGGCCAGCACGGAGGCGACGGTGACTCCCAGCCGCCAGTCCGCCGACGGCAGCACCATGGCCAGCAGCGGCAGCAGCGCCCCGGCGGTGAACGCCAGGAAGCTCGCCCACGCCGCGTGCCACGGGTTGGTCAGCTGGTCCGGGTCGATTCCGAGCTCCACGCGCGCGTGCGCCTTCAGCGCGTCACGTTCCGTCAGCTGGACCGCCGCCTCCTCGGCCACCTCGCGGGACAGCCCCCGCCGCTCCAGCAGTTGCGTCAGCTCCTCCAGCTCCGCCTCCGGCCACTCCCGCAACTCCCGCTTCTCCACGGCCAACGCGGCCTTCTCCGAGTCGCGCTGCGTGGACACCGAGACGTACTCCCCCGCCGCCATCGACATCGACCCGGCGAGCAGCCCGGACAGCCCGGCGGTGAGCAGGGCCGAGCGGTCGTCCGTGGCGCCGGCCACGCCGACGACGAGCCCCGCCGTCGACACGATGCCGTCGTTCGCCCCGAGAACGGCCGCCCGCAGCCAGTTCAGCCGCTCCCCCAGCGCGCCGCCGTGGGGCTCGTCGTGCGTTGGTTCGGTCATATGCGGAGGATCGCACTGCTCGGGACATCGGGGACGTACCGACGCCCCCGGGCAGGCAGTTGACGGCCTTGCGTTCGCGGCCCTCGAACAGGCGGGCGAGGCAAGGCACCTGACGGCCAGGGCTGTCAGTGGCGGCCCGTATCCTCAGTGACCATGCTCGAAGACCGTACGACCGCAGCGTCCTCCCCCACTGCGTGGCCGGCCGCGTATCCCCAGGGATACGCGGTCGTTGACGTGGAGACCACGGGCCTGGCGAGGGACGACCGGATAATCTCCGCGGCCGTCTACCGGCTGGACGGGCGCGGCGAGGTCGAGGACCACTGGTACACGCTGGTCAACCCGGAGCGCGACCCGGGCCCGGTCTGGATCCACGGTCTGACGAGCGACATCCTCGAATCGGCGCCGCTTTTCGCGGACATCGCCGAGGAGTTCTCCCACCGGCTCGACGGCCGGGTCCTCGTCGCACACAACGCCGTCTTCGACTGGCAGATGATCGCGCGCGAGTACGCGCGCGCGGAGCGCGAGGCGCCGGTGCGCCAGCGGCTGTGCACCATCGCGCTGTCCAAGGAGCTGGGCCTGCCGTTGCCCAACCACAAGCTGGAGTCGCTGGCCGCGCACTTCGGTGTGGTGCAGCAGCGCGCGCACCACGCGCTGGACGACGCGCGCGTGCTCGCGGAGGCGTTCCGGCCGAGCCTGCGGGCCGCGGCGGCGGACAGCGTGCGGCTGCCGCTCCAGGAGTGCCGCCCGCTGACGGAGTGGCGGGACACGGCCACGCCCCGGATCGGGCAGCAGGCCGGGGGCCACGGCGGTTACAGCGCCTACCGGCCGACCAGTTGGCGCCCCTCGCGCAGGAGGCCCGCCTGCCCCTACCCCAACCCAGGCCGCTACGAAGAGGGCAAAAGGCTCAAACAGGGCATGCGGGTCGCCTTCTCCGGGGACACGTCGGTCGAGCGCGATCTGCTGGAGGACCGGGCGATCGAGGCGGGGCTGCATGTGTCGACGAGCCTGTCCCGGCTGACCAGCCTCCTCGTCACGAACGATCCGGACGCGAACACCTCGAAGATCGTCAAGGCCCGGCAGCACGGGACGCCGGTCGTGGACGAGGCCGCGTTCGGACAGCTCCTGCGGGACGTGGAACCGGCGTCGGGCAGTGACCGTACGGACGGGTGATTGCCGCGCGACTCGCCCGCAGCCCTCTCGCTCGCGCCGCGGGGACCGCTCACCCTGTGGCGCATGGCGACATGTGAAGTCTGCGGAAACGACTACGGCATGACCTTCGAGGTGCACGCGCAGGGCGCGGTGCACGTCTTCGACTGCTTCTCCTGTGCGATCCACCGCATGGCACCCATCTGCGAGCACTGTCGTGTGCAGATCATCGGGCAGGGCGTCGAGGTCGACGGTCACTGGTTCTGCGGCGCCCACTGCGCCCGCGCGGAGGGAAAGGCGGGGATCGTCGACAAGGTCTGAGCCGGTACCCGCCCGAACCCGCCCCACGACCGAGTTGTACGGTCGTGGGGTGTACCGCTTCCTGTTGTCCCGGCAGTGGGTGATCCTCACGCTGATCACCCTGCTTCTCATCCCCACGATGATCAGGCTGGGCTTCTGGCAGATGCACCGCTACGAGGAGCGCAGCGCCCGCAACCAGCTGGTCGCCGACGCCCTGGAGGCGAAGCCGGTGCCCGTGGAGAGGCTGACGTCCTCGGGGCACACGGTCACCACCGAGGAGCGGTACCGCACGGTGACGGCCGAGGGCCACTTCGACGCCGACCGGGAGGTCGTGGTCAGGCGGCGTGTCAACGCCGACGAAGAGGTCGGTTTCCACGTCCTCACCCCGTTCGTGCTGACGGACGGCAAGGTGCTGCTGGTCAACCGGGGCTGGATCCCCGCCGACGGTCCGAGCCAGACGGCCTTCCCCAAGGTCCCCGCGCCGCCGAGCGGCCGGGTCACCGTCACCGGGCGGCTGATGCCGGACGAGACGACCGAGGCGAGCGGCATCAAGAACCTCAAGGGCCTCCCCGACCGGCAGGTCATGCTGATCAACAGCGAGCGCGAGGCCGGCCGCCTGGGTGCCCGGGTACTCGGCGGCTATGTCGTCCAGACGGCGCCCGAGCCCAAGGGCGACACTCCGGAGCTGATCGGCAAGCCCGGCAACGAGAACGCTCCGCTGAATTACGCGTATGCGCTGCAGTGGTGGCTGTTCTCGGCGGGCGTTCCCATCGGCTGGGTGATCCTGGCCCGGCGGGAGGCTCGGGAGCGGGCGGCGGCAGCCACGTCACAGGAAGCCGAGGCGGCACCGGCGCCGGTGTAGCGCCGCGGGGTTCCGTTGAGGGCGGGCGCCGGCTCGTCCTCGCGTCACTCCCACGGCCCCGCCCCTGATTGGCCCAGCGCCCCCCGGGGAACCCGCACTTGCGTGCACCAGCGCATCGAGGACTACGCCCTGATCGGTGACGAGCAGACGGCAGCCCTGATCGGCAGGGACGGCTCCGTCGACTGGCTGTGCCTGCCCCGCTTCGACTCGGGGGCCTGCTTCGCGAGACTCCTCGGCGACAAGGACAACGGGCACTGGCGCATCGCACCCAAGCACGCGAAAGGCAATTGCACGCGTCGCGCCTACCGTCCGGACACCCTGGTGCTGGACACCGAGTGGGAGACCGACGAGGGCGCGATCCGCGTCACCGACCTGATGCCCCAACGCGACCGCGCCCCGGACCTGGTGCGCATCGTGGAGGGCCTGCGGGGCCGAGTCACCGTGCACAGCGCCCTGCGGCTGCGCTTCGACTACGGCTCGATCGTGCCCTGGGTGCGCGAGTCCGACGGGCACCGGGTGGCCATCGCCGGGCCGGACTCGGTCTGGCTGCGCAGCGAACCCGAAGTGCACACCTGGGGCAAGGACTTCGGCACCCACTCGGAGTTCACGGTCGAGGAGGGCCAGCAGGTCGCGTTCGTCCTCACCTACCACCCCTCGCACGAACCGCGCCCACCGCTCATCGACCCGTTCAAGGCGCTGCACAGCAGCATCCGGGACTGGCGCAAATGGGTGCGGCAATGTCGCTACGACGGCCCGTACCGCGATGCCGTCGTGCGTTCCCTGATCACCCTCAAGGCCCTCACCTACCGCCCGACCGGCGGCATCGTCGCCGCCCCCACCACCTCGCTCCCCGAGGAGATGGGCGGCGTCCGCAACTGGGACTACCGCTACTGCTGGCTGCGTGACTCCACCCTCACCCTGAACGTGGGCCTGTCGGCGGGCTACCGCATGGAGGCCGAGGCCTGGCGCGACTGGCTGCTGCGCGCGGTCGCCGGTGACCCGGCCGACCTGCAGATCATGTACGGCCTGGCGGGCGAGCGCCGGCTGCCCGAGTTCGAGGTGCCGTGGCTGCCCGGCTTCGGCGGCTCCGCCCCCGTACGCATCGGCAATCGGGCCGTGGAACAGCTCCAGTTGGATGTGTACGGCGAGGTCATGGATACCCTGTCGCTGGCCCGGGAGGAGGGGCTGTCCACCAAGCCGCACATGTGGGCGATCCAGGCCGCCCTCGTCGAGTGGCTGCGCTCGGCGTGGCGCCAGCCCGACGAGGGACTGTGGGAGGTGCGCGGCGGCCGGCGTCACTTCGTGCACTCGAAGGTGATGGTGTGGGTGGCCGCGGACCGGGCGGTGCGCGCCCTGGAGAAGGACCCGAAGCTGGAGGGCGACCTCGACGGCTGGCGGGAGTTCCGCGACGAGGTGCATCGTGAGGTGCTGGAGAAGGGCTACGACGCCGAGCGGAACACCTTCACGCAGTCCTACGGCTCCCGTGAACTGGACGCCGCGCTGCTGCTCATCCCGCGCGTCGGCTTCCTGCCGCCCGACGACCCGCGCGTCATCGGCACGATCGACGCGATCCGCACCGAGCTCAGCCACGACGGATTCCTACGCCGCTACAGCACCGACCGGACGACCGTCGACGGGCTGCCCGGCGACGAGGGCACCTTCCTGGCCTGCTCGTTCTGGCTGGCGGAGGCGCTGCACATGACGGGCGGTACGCAGCAGGCACGGGAACTTTTCGACCGGCTGGTGGGGCTCACCAACGACGTGGGCCTGCTGGCCGAGGAGTACGACCCCGTCTCCGGCCGCCAGCTCGGCAACTTCCCGCAGGCCTTCAGCCACATCGGCCTGGTGAACACCGCCCTCGCCCTGTTCGGGACCGACGGGGCAGGATAGGACCCATGGATCTTGGACTGAAGGACCGGGTGTACGTCGTCACGGGGGCCACCCGCGGACTGGGCAACGCGGCGGCGCGTGAGCTGGTGGCCGACGGGGCGAAGGTCGTGGTGACCGGCAGGGACGAGGAGCGGGTCGCCGCCGCCGCGGCCGAACTGGGGCCGGACGCCGTCGGGGTGGCCGTCGACAACTCCGACCCGGAGGCCTCGGCTCGGCTCATCGCCGCCGCGCGCGACGCCTTCGGCGGGTTCGACGGGATCCTGGTGAGCGTCGGTGGGCCGCCGGCCGGGTTCGTCGCGGACAACACGGACGAGCAGTGGCAGGCCGCGTTCGAGTCGGTGTTCCTGGGCGCGGTTCGGCTCGCGCGTACGGCAGCGGCGGAGCTCGACGCGGGTGGGGTCATCGGGTTCGTGCTGTCGGGGTCGGTGCATGAGCCGATTCCGGGGCTGACCATTTCGAACGGGCTGCGGCCGGGGCTCGCCGGGTTCGCGAAGTCACTCGCGGACGAGTTGGGGCCGCGGGGGATCCGGGTGGTGGGGCTGCTGCCGGCTCGGATCGACACGGATCGGGTGCGCGAGCTGGACGCGATGTCCGCGGATCCGGAGGCGACCCGGGCGGCGATCGAGGCGAGGATTCCGCTGCGGCGGTACGGGGCTCCGGACGAGTTCGGGCGTGCGGCCGCGTTCCTGCTGTCTCCTGCCGCTTCCTATCTGACGGGGATCATGCTGCCGGTGGACGGCGGGATGCGGCACGGGTTCTGAGGGGTCAACTGACCCTCTCGGCACCGTGCTTGACGCCCCTCAGCCGGACCTCGGCCGGCAGTGCCGCGAGGCCCGCCGAATTGCGGGCGTGGGCGAGGGCCTCGGTGGTGAGGTCGGACAATGCCGTTCCGGGGTCCACGTGGGGCGCCAGGAGGAGCCGTACCCGGGCCTCGGGGGCGCTGCGCCTGCCTGTGAGGTGGGCGCGGGCGCGCTGGACGCCCTCCTGCTGCACGGCCTCGTTCGCCAGTACGCCCTCCAGGGCCCGGCCCCGCAGCAGTGCGCCCTCGCCGTCTCCGGTGTCCACCAGGACCTCGGCCAGGCGGCGTCGGCGGAGGTTCGCGGTCAGCCACCACAGGGCGAGCAGGACCAGGACGGCCAGCACCGCGATGACCGTGGGCCACCACCAGCCGTCGTCCCGCCAGTGCGTTCGCTCGGCGTCGCTGAGCAGGACGTCGTGGCGGTCGTCGTGGATCCACCAGGAGGGGGCCGGGGCACCCAGACCCACGGCGAGCACCGAGCCGCCGATGACGAGCAGGACCAGTCCGACGAGCCCGACCAGCACCCGGTTGACCACCCTGAGCACGGCCCTCACCCCTTCCGTCCGAGTCGTCGTACCCGCACCGACAGCGCGGGCGGGCGGGACAGCCCCAGGCCCCTGATCGCGTCGGCGAGCGTGGCGTCCAGGTCGGCGCGTACGTCGTCCAGGTCGCGGAAGTGGGAGACGGCGCGGACGTCGGCCCGGGTCCGTTTCATCCGCACCCGCACCGACTGGACGCCGGAGATCTCCATCGCCCGGTCGCGCAGCACCAGTGCGGCCAGGTCGCGGTGGAGCCCGGCGCGTACGTCGGCGTGGGTGCGCCGCATCGGCAGCAGCCGCCGCAGGCCGGGAGTGATGGCCAGGACGAGCAGCCAGAGTCCGAGGACGGCGGCGACGCCCGCGCCGACCAGCACCCAGATGTCGTCGAGGGGGCGCTCGGCGAGTTGCCGCGCCAGTTCCCGGCGCCAGCGCATCCCGGGCCGGCCTGCGCGCACGGCGGCGATGTCGTACAGGAAGACGCCCGCGACGAACAGGAGCACAAGCGCCGTGATCGTGGCCGGGATCCGGCGTGCGGACCAGAAGCGGCCCTCGCGGCCGCCCTCGCCGTCGACCGCGGTCGGGGGCTCGTCGGCCGACGCCGACTGGTCGAGGGGGTCCGGGCCGGTCTCCTTCTCGATGACCGGCAGTCGTTGTGTGGTGCCCTCGGGACCCTGGGACTCGCTCATCGCGTCCTCCCCTGTGCCGCGCCCTGTCCGGCCGGGTGCAGCCGCTCCACGTGCACGGCGACCTCCGGCACCTCCATGCCCACCAACGCGCCTACCCGCTCCACGACATGCCGACGCACGGCCGCGCAGCGGGAGCCGATGTCGCAGGGGTACTCGAGTTCGACATGGATACGGACCCGGGCGGCGTCGACGGTGGTCCCCGCCGCGGCCTGCGGGCGCACCACGACATGGGCGTACGGCCGGGCGGCGTCCTTGGGCAGCTTGCCCACCGCCTCGCGCGCCGCCTGTGAGGCGATCTTCGTGACGACCCGGTCGGCGATCCGGGTGGCCCCGCGCTCAACCGGCGGGACGACCGTCGGCGCCGTGCCGGGTTCCGCGGCCTCGGCGCTCACCGATGTCACCGCCGCCGTTCGTCACGACGCCGGAAGAAGTCACCGAGCTCGTACTCCCCTTCCAGGAACCGCCCGACGACGAAACCGACGGCGCCCAGTGCCGCCACCAGCAGGAAGGCGCCGAATCCGCCGAAGTATCCGGCGAAACCCAATGCCATGCCGGCGATCATGCCGACCACGGCCATGCTCATGGTGCGCTCCTCAGCTCCTCAGCCGCTCCTTGGCCAGCCGCTCCTTGGCCGCTGCGTTGTCCGGTCGCCGGCGCCTCACTGGATCCGGCGCTCCGGTTCCTCTTCCTCTTCCTCCGGAAGCTTCACGTCGCTCACGGCGATGTTGACCTCGACGACTTCGAGGCCTGCCATCCGCTCGACAGCGGTGATCACGTTCTCGCGCACGTCCCGGGCCACGTCGGCGATCGACACGCCGTACTCGACGACGATCTCCAGGTCGAGCGCGGCCTGTACCTCGCCGACCTCGGCCTTCACTCCCCGGGTCACGGACTTCGTCCCGCCCGGCACCCTGTCGCGCACCGCGCCGAAGGTCCGCGACAGTCCGCTGCCCATCGCGTGCACACCGTCCACATCGCGTGCGGCCATCCCGGCGATCTTCTCCACGACGCCGTCCGCGATGGTCGTCCGGCCCCGGGCGCCGGGGTCTCCCCCACCGCGCCTGGTCCCCTGAGTCTTGCGTGTCGTGAGGGCGTCACCCTCCGTCCCCCGGTTCTGCTGCGTCGTCTCGGTCATGGCCGTCCGTCCTTTTCGGTCGTCGTCCTTTGACCACCGTAAGCATGGTTGTGCGATACCGCGCCACGGATGCGGCAGGCTGGAGGAATGACGACGGCGGATCGGTGGACACAGGCAGTTCGACATCAGCTGGGGCTCGGCAGACTGCTGCCCCTGGGGGGCGCGCGCGACGGCGCGTGGATCACTGAGAGTGCGGCCGAGGCGGTGCTGCGGCGCGCGGCCGAGGACATGCGCGGCGTACGGCTGGACGAGCTGCGGATCGCCCTCACCGACCCGGAGGACGCTCAGGAGGCCGCCGTGCCGGCCCCGCCGAGCGCCCTGCTGCCGGGCCCGCTGCGGGTGACGGCCGATTTCGCGGCGACGGCGGCCGAGCAGTTGCCGACGACGGCGGACCGGCTGCGCGGACTGCTGGCCGCCGCGGCGGCCGACCGCCTCGGCCTGACGGTGACCGAGGTGGACCTACGGGTGACGGCCCTGCTCGACGAGGACACCGAACCGGCTTCCGTACGGCAGCCCGACCCGGCGCGTGCCGCGGAGCCCGGGGGCCCCGACGAGGAGCGCGTCGCCGCCGCGGCTCTGGCGGTCCCGGGGGTGACCCGACTGACGGGCGCCCTGGGCGGGTTGGGCCGTGCGGTGCACATCGAGGAACGGCAGGACGAGGCCGCCCTTCCGCGTCGGCACGTGCGTGTGGAGATCGCGGTGAGCGCGGACCGCCGGGCCGTGGAAGTGGCCCGGGAGGTCCGCGAGTGGGTAGGAGAGGCGCTGGCGGATCGCCCGACGGTGGCGGTACTGGTGACGGCCGTCGGCTGATCGGCACATGCTCACGGGATCAGCGCATGCTCATTCGCCGAGGCCGGCCAGGTCCCGCAGCCGTCGGGCCTGTGCGGCCCGCTCGGCACCGCGCTGCTCGTCGTACGTGCGGTCCACGGCACCACGAATCAGCGCCTTGGTCTCGATGACCGCGTCGCGCGGCGCGGCCACGATCGCGCCCGCCAGGTCCCGTACGGCGTCGTCGAGCTGGTCGGCGGGCACCGCGAGGTTGGCGAGGCCGCTGCTCACGGCCTCCTCGGCCAGCACGAAGCGCCCCGTCACACAGATCTCCAGCGCACGGCCGTATCCGACGAGCCCGACCAGCGGGTGCGTACCCGTGAGATCGGGCACCAGCCCGAGGCTGGTCTCGCGCATGGCGAACTGCACGTCGTCGGCGACGACGCGCACGTCACAGGCGAGCGCGAGCTGGAAGCCCGCCCCGATGGCATGCCCCTGCACGGCGGCGATCGACACGATGTCGTTGCGCCGCCACCAGGTGAAGCCCTCCTGGAACTCGCCGATGGCAGCGTCGAGTTCGCCGTCGCTGCTGCGCGCGAGATCGATGAACGAGGGCTCGCCCTCGATCCCCTCGGGCGTGAACATCTGCCGGTCGAGTCCGGCGGAGAAGGACTTGCCCTCTCCGCGCAGCACGACGACCCGCACGTTGCCCGGCAGAACCTGCCCGGCCTCGGCGAGCGTCCGCCACATGGCGGGGCTCTGCGCATTGCGCTTGACCGGGTTGTTCAGCGTCACCGTGGCGATAGCACCGTCGACGGTGAGCCGTACGCCGTTCTTGTCGAGCAGGGGAGCGAGGTCCTGGTCGGGCGAAGCCATGGAGCGCCTCCGATGAGTGCGGTCATCACGGAATGCCCGGAGGGCATCCACTAAGTGACTGCACAGTAACCACCCGGCCAGTCAGCCGACCGACCGGGTGGCCACCATCGAAGCCGATGGGCCGCCCGGGCTCAGGACGTTGCGGCCTTCTTGCCCCGCGTCGCCCCGCCACGCCCACGGAGCGTGACGCCCGATTCGCTGAGCATCCGGTGTACGAAGCCATACGAGCGACCGGTTTCCTCGGCCAGCGCCCGAATGCTCGCACCGGAGTCGTACTTCTTCTTCAGGTCTGCCGCGAGCTTGTCGCGCGCGGCGCCGGTCACCCGGCTGCCCTTCTTCAGAGTCTCGGCCACCCGTGCCTCCTCATGGGAAGTGCGCTCTGGTCTCCTCATGATCACCCCTCCGGGCCTTCATGGCCACCCATTCGGCAAGGTCCGTGAGACATGGTTTTGACGACAGGAGCACATCCCCACATGCGGAATCTCAAATTCCGGGGCGTGGCGTCCGTACGGCCGAACGGGTTCTTCCGCGAAGTACCAGGTCAGCGTCACAGCGCGGCCGAGCCCTTGTCGATAAAGGACTCGGCCGCGAATTCGATGTAGCACACACCTCGGTACGAGGAGATCTCACACAGATGATGGATCACGGATAGGCCGAATGATCCATAGCCTGTTGATCACGCATTCGATCAAGCGAGGGCGACGAGATCCGCGTAATCGGCGCCCCACAGGTCCTCGACGCCGTCCGGCAGCAGAATGATCCGCTCCGGCTGGAGCGCCTCGACGGCACCCTCGTCGTGGGTGACGAGGACGACGGCGCCCTTGTAGGTGCGCAGCGCGCCGAGGATCTCCTCGCGGCTGGCGGGGTCGAGGTTGTTCGTCGGCTCGTCGAGCAGCAGCACGTTGGCCGAGGAGACGACCAGGGTGGCGAGGGCGAGGCGGGTCTTCTCGCCGCCGGAGAGGACGCCGGCGGGCTTGTCGACGTCGTCGCCGGAGAACAGGAACGAGCCGAGCACCTTGCGGACCTCGACGAGGTCCATGTCCGGGGCGGCGGAGCGCATGTTCTCCAGGACGGTGCGGTCGGCGTCCAGGGTCTCGTGCTCCTGGGCGTAGTAGCCGATCTTGAGGCCGTGGCCGGGGATGACGGCGCCGGTGTCGGGCTGCTCGGCGCCCGCCAGCAGGCGGAGCAGGGTCGTCTTGCCGGCACCGTTCAGCCCGAGGATGACCACCCTCGACCCCTTGTCGATGGCCAGGTCGACGTCGGTGAAGATCTCCAGCGAGCCGTACGACTTCGACAGGCCCTCGGCCGTCAGCGGGGTCTTGCCGCAGGGCGCGGGCTCCGGGAAGCGGAGCTTGGCGACCTTGTCGGAGACGCGGACCGCGTCGAGGCCGGCGAGCAGCCGGTCGGCCCGCTTCGCCATGTTCTGCGCGGCGACGGTCTTGGTGGCCTTCGCCCGCATCTTGTCCGCCTGCGAGTGCAGCGCGGCGGCCTTCTTCTCGGCGTTCTGCCGCTCGCGCTTGCGGCGCTTCTCGTCGGCCTCGCGCTGCTGCTGGTAGAGCTTCCATCCCATGTTGTAGACGTCGATCTGGGCCCGGTTGGCGTCCAGGTAGAACACCTTGTTGACGACCGTCTCGACCAGGTCGACGTCGTGGGAGATCACGATGAAGCCGCCGCGGTACGTCTTCAGGTAGTCGCGCAGCCAGACGATCGAGTCGGCGTCGAGGTGGTTGGTCGGCTCGTCGAGCAGCAGCGTGTCGGCGTCCGAGAACAGGATGCGGGCGAGCTCGATACGGCGGCGCTGACCGCCGGAGAGGGTGTGCAGCGGCTGGCCGAGCACCCGGTCGGGCAGGTTGAGCGCGGCGGCGATGGTGGCGGCCTCGGCCTCGGCGGCGTACCCGCCCTTGGTGAGGAACTCCGTCTCCTGGCGCTCGTACTGCCTCAGCGCCTTCTCGCGGGTGGCGCCCTGGCCGTTGGCGATGCGCTGCTCGTTCTCGCGCATCTTGCGGATCAGTACGTCCAGGCCGCGCGCGGACAGGACGCGGTCGCGGGCGAGGACGTCGAGGTCGCCGGTGCGGGGGTCCTGCGGGAGGTAGCCGACCTCGCCGGAGCGGGTGATGTTGCCCGCGGCGGGGATGCCCTCGCCGGCGAGGCACTTGGTGAGGGTGGTCTTGCCGGCGCCGTTGCGGCCGACCAGGCCGATGCGGTCGCCCTTGGCGACGCGGAAGGTCGCGGACTCGATGAGGACGCGCGCACCGGCGCGCAGCTCGATACCGGAGGCGGAGATCACGGACAGACTCCAGGGCGGGGATAGGTGGCGGGATGGGCGGCTGAGGACGTTCCCGCCGTCTAATGCGCGAGGAGAATGGCCATGAGGCCAGTCTAACGGGGGCGTGCAAGCACTTTTTCTGGGATCGGGTGTTCGGGCCGGCGCTCGCCGTCTTCCTCGCGGCTGTCATGGCCGCGCGGTCCGGGGTGCCGGGTGATCCGCCCCAGGTCGTCGACGGCGATGAGCTGGGCCGTCCACGCCGCGTGCGGGCACGGCTGGGCGATGAGGAGCACCTTGCCGTGATGTACGGCACGTTCGGACGCGAAGCGCGAGGAGCCGGGCCGTTGTCAGTGGGCGCTGTAAGACTGAGACGCGCAGGGGCTGTCGACCAAGGTGATTGATCACAGAGGGGTGATCGGCATGGCGGACACGAGTGGTGGGCGTCCGAGCATCTACCCGACGCTGCGGTACGCGGACGCGAAGGCGGCGATCAGGCAGCTCACGGAGGCCTTCGGGTTCACGGAGCTGGCGGTGTACGAGGGCGAGGACGGCTCGGTGGCCCACGCCGAGCTGGTGCAGGGCAACGGCGCGGTGATGCTGGGCTCGAAGGGCACCGGCACTGTCTTCGACAAGGCGATGACGGGCGAGGGCCCGACCGGGGTGTACGTCGTCGTGGAAGACGTCGACGCACACCACCGACGGGCCGTGGAGCACGGCGCGCAGATCCTGATGCCCCCGACGGACCAGGACTACGGCTCACGGGACTACATGGCCCGGGACCTGGAGGGCAATGTGTGGAGCTTCGGCACCTACGCCCCCGAGTTCAAGGGCTGAGCGCCGGCCGGGCTCAGCTTCCCCCGGTGTGCACCTGGAAGGCGGCGCGGCGTACGGCCTTGGCGAGGGCGGGGTCTGGGTGGGCGGCGGCGAGCGCGACGAGGACCTGCACGGTGCGGGGGTGACCGACGGCGCGCACCTCGTCGAGGAGCGCGGGGACGGTGGGCTGGAGCGCGGACTCCAGGTGCCGTACGAGCATCGGGGCCTCGCCGTGGTCGGCGACGGCGGCGGCGGTGTCGACCCACAGCCAGGTGGCCTCTTCGCGGGTGAGCACCTCGTGGGCGTCCTCGGGATCGATGCCGTCGTGCTCGGCGAGCCACAGCAGGGCGTAAGGCCGCAGGGTCGGCTCGTCGACGACGGCGCGTACGTCGGGCTCGGCGGGGGCGCCCACGACGCGCAGCGCCTCGAAGGCGAGGCCGCGCAGAAGGGCGTCGTCGCCGCGGGCGGCGCCCAGGAGTTCGGTGACGGCACTGCCGACGGGGCGGGCGGCGAGCCAGGCGCGGTATTCGTCGCGGGCGGCGTTCGGGCGGAGCTGGGCGCAGCCGCGGAGCATGTCCTCGGCCGCCTGCTCGATGTTCCCGGCGGGGCTCTGCGCGGCGACACAGATCTGCTCCAGCTTGACCCACACCGCCCAGCTGCCGAGCGGGGTGAGGGTGGCCTGTCCGTCGCCGTAGGTGAGGGCGCCGACGGAGGCGAGGGCGTGCAGGGCCCAGTCGAGGAGCGGGGCGAGGGACGCATCCTCGACGGCCGCGGGGGCGGCGACCGGGGCGGCCTGCGGCCCGTAGGGGATCTCGCATCTCTCGGTGCGCAGTTCGGTGACCCGCTGCTCCAGCAGGTCCAGGAGCTGCTCGACGGGGACGGGCCCGGCGGACAGCTGGAGGAAGGAGAGCACCTGCGGCAGGGCCGAGACAACGTCTGCCACGGCACCGTGGCCGTGCTGCTCGGGTTCCGGGTGGGCGAGCGACCAGGCGTCGAAGAGGGCGACCCAGCCGCGCAGCACGGCGCTGTCGTCGCGGTCCCAGGCGCGCAGCCGCCAGCCGGGCCGGGCGCTGTCGCCGTGCACCTCGACGAGACCGGCGAGCCGCGCGGTGTCCCAGTCGGCGCGCACCTGAGCCACGGTCAGGCCCAGGTCGTTCGCCGCCCGTTCGGCGGTCGCGTCGGAGAGGGTGCCCTTGCCGTCGGAGTGTGCGCCGTCGCGACCGGGGCCCAGCGCAGCGTCGGCCCAGTGGGCGACGCGGGCCGCGGCGGCCAGACCGGAGCGAGCCATTCTGGCCAGCTCGGACCGGGCCGGTGTGCCCTCCGGGGGGCGGGGCGCGGGGCGGCGGGGGCGCCGCTGGTTCACAGCTCTGGGGGCGGCGGCCAGGGGTCGCGGGCGGACGAGTCGAAGCCTGGAGTCGCGCGGGATACGGGACGTCACGGGTGCAGTCTTCCGGTTGACGGTCCGAAAACCCAAACGGAATGTCACGAGGGGCGACGGGGAAGGCCAACGCACGGGGTCCTGCGGGCGGCCGGGGACCGATAACAGGCCAGTGGTACGGGCTTAAACGGAATCTGCGGGACCGGTGCGGGAAGGGGTGCCGGCCGGCGGGCCCGTGGGTCACATGAGGGGGGTCATGAAGCGGCGCAGGGATTCCTCGTACGACTCGGGGTCGGCGTTCCACATGGCCGCGTGGGGGGCGCGGTCGACCGTCTGCAGGGACACCAGGTGGGGGTGGGTGTCGGCGAGGCGGCGGGAGAGGGTCCAGGGGGCCACCCTGTCGTCGGGGCCGTGGAAGATCAGGGTCGGCACCGTGAGGCGCTCGAAGGCGTCGGGGTCCGGGGCGCGGTCGGCGTTCAGGCCGGTGCGGCCCTGTGCCGCGCGGACGGCCAGCGGCAGGAGCGCGCTGGGTGTGTGGCGGGCGGTGGCGAGGGCGCGCAGGGTGGCCTCCCAGCTGAGGACCGGGGAGTCCAGGACGAGGCCGGAGACCCGCTCACGCAGCCCCGAGTGCGTCGCGGCACGCAGCGCCATCGTCGCGCCGGTGGACCAGCCGAGCAGGACGAGTTGCTTGGCGCCGTACCGCACGGCGTAGCGCATCGCCGCGTCCAGGTCGCGCCACTCGGTCTCGCCGAGGTGGCTCAGGCCGTCCGGCGGGCGGGGTGCGCCGAGATCACCGCGGTAGGCGAGGGCGAGGACCGGGAAGTGGCGGCCGCTGAGGAACCCCATGACGTTCATGGCCTGCTCGCGGGTCGCGCCGAGGCCGTGCACCGCGATGACCCAGGTCTCCCGCGCACCGGGTACGAACCAGGCGGGCAGGGCGCCGAGTTCGCCGGGGATGTCGATGTCGGCGTGGTCGAGGCCGAGGGCGGCGCTGGGGTTGCCGACGTACACGTTCGGGGTGAGCCAGACGCTGTCGCCGGGCTGGAAGGTGCCGTGGGTGACGCGTTCCAGGCGGCGTACGACGGTGTCGGCGGAGTGTTTCGCCGCGGCGAGAACGGGGCCGACGACCGCGTGCGAGGCGTCGCCGGAGAGGCCGTAGGTGCCGGGGCGGAGGCTGGCGAGGTGGCGGGTGAGCGCGATCTGGCCGGCGGCCGTGGCATGCACGGTGAGCCGGGGTTCGGTGGGCAGGGGCCTGCCCGGGGGCGCTGTCAGCGCGGCCCCACTGGCGAACCGCCCGGCGGCGACGCTCGCAGCGCCGGCGGCCAGAGCCACGGTGACGGCAGCGGCCGTCGCTTTGACTGAGCGCACGAGTCCAGTGTCCGGGCGGACGGGGGCGGCGGCCAGTGGGAGGGCGAGTCGGAGTGAGACGGGGTGTGTGCCACTGCTGAAGGATGCGGACCGGCGTCGGTCAGCGACCGCGACCGCAGGCACCCGCGTCCCACCTCACCTCCCCTCCCTCAGCCCCGCTGCCCGTACCCCCGCAGCCGCTCCGCCACCTCCCCCACCTGCCCCTCCGACAGCAGCGAAGGCGCAAGCCCCGGAACCGATGCCGCCGTCAGCCAGACGCGGCACATCCACTCCAGCTGGGCCGTGCGGTCGTAGGCCTGGTCCAGGGTCGTGCCGTAGGCGATCGTGCCGTGGTTCTGGAGGAGGCAGGCGGTGCGGTCGGTGAGGGCTCGGAGCATGTTCTCGGCCAACTCCTGGGTGCCGTACGTCGCATATGGGGCAACCCGGACCGACCCTCCGAGGGCCGCGGCCATGTAGTGGATCAGCGGGAGCTCGGGAACCAGAGTCGAGACCGCCGTCGCGTGGACCGCGTGCGTGTGGACGATCGCCTCGGCGTCCGTGGCACGGTAGATCGCCAGATGCATCGGCAGCTCACTCGTCGGCACGAGCGCCCCCAGGACATGCTCACCGTCCAGGCCGACCCCTGTCACATCGTCCGGAGTCAGCCGGTCGTACGGCACTCCCGACGGCGTGACCAGCACCGTGTCCCCGACCCGCACCGAGACGTTGCCGGACGTGCCGACGACCAGCCCCTCGGTCACCGTGCGCCGCGCCGTCGCCACGAGCGCCTCCCAGGCCTCCGCCTCCTCGGGCCGCGCGTTCCTGCCCCACGACTCCCCCACTTCCTGTGAGCCCTCCCGCGCATCCCGCAGATCCCGTGCGCCCCGCCGATCCCGCCGCTCCTCAGCCATGCCCGCGATCCTGCCAGCCGCGCCCCGCACACGGCGTCAACTCGTAGCCGGGGCCGCGCACTTTAGGGCGGAAGGCCGAGCTCGGGAAGGGCGCATCCATGGGCATATCGCCCTCACCCCACCCTTGGCCGGAGATCGATCGACATTCAACGATCTTCCACTACTCTCTGCCTGATTTGTCGTGCACGTCGCCATTCCGGGGGGAAATATGGCCCGTGATCGCAAACCGTCCCGTCACCGCTCCCAGCGTTCCCACCGCTCCCGCCTCATAGCGATATCCGTGGCCGCCCTCACCCTCGGCGGCACCGCCCTCGTCGAGATCCCGGCCGCCGCGGCGAGCAAGCCCAAGGGGCATGACGTCTCCTCCCACCAGAAGAACGTCAACTGGCAGAGCTCGAAGACCAAGGGCGCCAAGTTCGTCTACATCAAGGCGACCGAGTCCCACACGTACCGCAACCCCTACTTCGGCCGGCAGTACTCCGGCTCCCGCACCGCCGGCCTGATCCGCGGCGCCTACCACTTCGCGCTGCCGGACAAGTCGTCGGGCAGGGCCCAGGCCTCGTTCTTCGTGCGCAACGGCAGTGACTGGCGGGCGGACGGCTGGACCCTGCCGCCCGCCCTCGACATCGAGTACAACCCGTACAGCAGGCACAAGTGCTACGGGCTGAGCAAGGCGAAGATGGTCAGCTGGATCCAGTCCTTCAGCAGCGAGGTGAAGCGGCTGACCGGCCGCCGCCCGGTGATCTACACGACCACCCACTGGTGGAACAACTGCACCGGCGCCAGCCACGCCTTCGCCTCGAACCACGCCCTGTGGATAGCGCGCTACGACTCCTCGACCGCGGGCTCGATGCCGGCCGGATGGCAGTTCTGGACCTTCTGGCAGTACGACAACGGCGGCAGCCTGCCGGGTGACCAAAATCTCTTCAACGGCTCCATGACCCAGCTGAGGAAGTTCGCTCGGGGCTACTAGCCCGGCGGCGCCTGGGCCGCGCGGCGACCGGAGAGCCGAAGGTCTCCTCTTCCGGCGCTCCCGGACACCATGCGGCCCACCCCAGTTCATCTCTCGTTCATCCAGGTTACTTACGTTCGTCCGGCCAATGACCTCGAACGATTGCCTGGGTAAATGGAAAACTTCTCGCTGATCCTCGCGATTGTGGTGGTGACCGCACTCGCGTTCGATTTCACGAACGGTTTTCACGACACCGCCAACGCGATGGCCACGACCATCTCGACCGGTGCGCTCAAGCCCAAGGTCGCGGTGGCCATGTCCGCCGTGCTGAACCTTGTCGGCGCCTTCCTCTCCGTGGAGGTCGCCAACACGATCTCCAAAGGTCTCGTCGACGAGACCGGTATACGTCCCGAGGTCATATTCGCCGCGTTGGTCGGAGCGATCCTCTGGAACCTGCTGACCTGGCTCGTGGGCCTGCCGTCCAGCTCCTCGCACGCCCTGATGGGCGGTCTGATCGGCGCCACCATCGCCTCGGCCGGCGTCGGCGCCGTCCACGGCGACGCGCTCGTCACCAAGGTGCTGATCCCGGCGATCGCCGCCCCGCTGGTCGCGGGCATCGCCGCGCTGCTGGCCACCCGTCTGACCTACTCCCTCGGCAGGAAGGCCGACGGCAAGGCCGCCGCCAAGGGCTACCGGAGCGGGCAGATCGCCTCCGCCGGCCTGGTCTCCCTCGCTCACGGCACCAACGACGCGCAGAAGACCATGGGCATCATCACCCTCGCCCTGGTCGCCGGCGGCGCCGTCGCCCCCGACTCCGACCCGCCCCTGTGGGTCATCCTCTCCGCGGGCCTGGCCATCGCGCTCGGCACCTACCTCGGCGGCTGGCGCATCATCCGCACCATGGGCAAGGGCCTGACCGACCTTCAGCCGCAGCAGGGCTTCGCCGCCCAGACCAGCGCGGCCACGGTCATCCTGGCCTCCTCCCACCTCGGCTTCTCCCTGTCCACCACGCACTCCGTCTCCGGTTCGGTGATGGGTGCCGGCCTCGGCCGCAAGGGCGGCGTCGTCCGCTGGTCGACGGCCACCCGGATGTTCGTCGCCTGGGGCCTGACCCTCCCGGCCGCCGCCCTGGTCGGCGCGCTCGCGGAGTACGTCACGGGCTTCGGCGCCTGGGGCACTGCCGTGGTCGCCGTCTTCCTGGTCGCCTCCAGCGCCGCGATCTGGAAGCTCTCCCGCCGCGAGGTCGTCGACCACACGAACGTCAACGAGGCGAGCGGCACGGACGAGTCGCCCGGCGTGGTCACCACCGCCATGGCCGCCGTGACCCCGCCCCCGGCGGGCCCGGCGCCCGAGGACCTGACGGCCACCATCCCGGCCCCGTCCACCGAGCCGGCGCCCTCGCAGGCCGGCGTCTGACGACCCCACCCAGTTACTCGGCTACCCCCAAGAAAGAAGAAGCATGAAGATCGACTGGGCGGCCCTCGGCTCCGTCTTCGGCGTCAGCCTCGTGGTCACGGTGGCCCTGGTGGGCCTGTTCACCCTCGGCATCGCGGGCCTGTCCCGCCAGGAGAAGGCCTCGGCCCAGGGCGGCTCGGCCGCTCTCGCGGTCACCGGTGCCTACACGTGCTTCGCGGCGTGCGCCGCGGCGGTGGCGTACGGCATCTATCTGATCGTGGCCTGACGCACAGCGCGCATCACCTGAAACACCCCAGGTGCGGGACGGACGACCGTCCCGCACCTCGCTGCTGTGTGGGCCTTCGCACACTCTCCCGTCGCAGGTCAACGGCAAGTTGACGGCCCTTCCAACCCCGTGGTGGACTGCCGGGGCCAAGTACGGCGGCAGAAGAGGAAGCCGGTGTGAATCCGGCGCGGTCCCGCCACTGTCACCGGGGTAGAAAGCCCCGGGAGCCAGGAACTCTCACCGCCGGTCTCGTCGAACCAGGGCGTGGACACCCTGAGTGAGGACATGACGCGATGCTCGCCTGCCGATCGACACGCAGTATTAGACCCACGTGTGACCCCGCGGTCGGCTGACCCCGATGCGAGCCGATCGCGTCTTCGCGTACGGCGCCGCCGCCGGACTTCTCGGTGATCTGCTGCTCGGCGATCCGCGCCGGGGGCATCCGGTCGCCGCGTTCGGGCGGGCCGCCGCCGCCGTGGAAAGAGTGCTGTGGCGCGACAACCGCACCCGGGGCGCGGTGCACACCGCCGTGTGCGCCGGTGGCGCCGTCGTCGCCGGAGCGCTCGCCGCGCGTGTCGTACGTACCTCTCCCGCCGCCTCCGTCGCGCTGACCGGCGCCGCCACCTGGGCGGTCGTCGGGGGGACTTCGCTGGCCCGGGAGGCCCGGTTCATCGGGCGTGCCCTGGAAGCGGGGGATGTCGACGGGGCGCGGGCGCGGCTGCCGCATCTGTGCGGGCGGGATCCGCAGGCGCTGGACGCGGACGGGATCGCGCGGGCGGTCGTGGAGTCCGTCGCCGAGAACACCTCCGACGCGGTGGTGGGGGCTCTGGTGTGGGGGGCCGTCGGCGGGGTTCCCGGCCTGCTCGGCTTCCGGGCCGTGAACACGCTCGACGCCATGGTGGGGCACAAGTCGGCCAAGTACCGCCGCTACGGATGGGCTTCGGCCCGGCTCGACGACCTGGTCGGCTGGCCCGGGGCACGGCTGACCGCCGTACTCGCCGCCGTCGCCGGGGGCGACCCCCGCGGGGCGCTACGGGCCTGGCGTGCCGACGCCGCCAAGCACCCGAGCCCCAACGCCGGGCCCGTCGAGGCCTCGTTCGCGGGGGCGCTCGGCGTTCGGCTCGGCGGCACCCTGTCGTACGGCGGGCGGGTCGAGCATCGGCCGGTGCTCAACGGGGAGACCGGCCGGGCCGTTCGGGCCACGGACATCGAGCGTGCCGTGCGTCTCTCGCAGCGTGTGAGCTGGCTCGCGCTCGGTGTGTGCGCCGGCGCGCGGCTCCTCAGGAAAGGGCGTACGTCATGACGGGCGGTGGACTTCTCGTCGCCGGCACCACCTCCGACGCCGGCAAGAGCGTCGTCACCGCCGGGATCTGCCGTTGGCTGGTGCGGCAGGGGGTGAAGGTGGCGCCGTTCAAGGCGCAGAACATGTCCCTCAACTCGTTCGTCACCAAAGAGGGTGCCGAGATCGGGCGTGCTCAGGCCATGCAGGCCCAGGCCTGTCGCGTCGAGCCGACCGCGCTGATGAATCCCGTGCTGCTCAAGCCCGGTGGTGAGCAGAGCAGTCAGGTCGTGCTGCTGGGCAAGCCGGTGGGCGAGCTGAGCGCACGCGGGTACCACGGCGGGCGGCAGCGGCAGTTGCTCGGGACCGTACTGGACTGTCTCGCCGAGTTGCGGGGCACGTATGACGCGGTGATCTGTGAGGGGGCCGGTTCTCCGGCGGAGATCAATCTGCGCCGGACCGACATCGTCAACATGGGCATCGCCCGCAATGCCGGGCTCCCGGTCCTCGTCGTCGGTGACATCGACCGCGGTGGTGTCTTCGCCTCCTTCTTCGGCACCGTCGCGCTGCTGTCCCGGGAGGACCAGGAACTCGTCGCCGGGTTCCTGGTGAACAAGTTCCGAGGGGACGTCAGCCTCCTGGAGCCCGGCCTCGACATGCTGCACGGGCTCACCGGGCGGCACACCTACGGCGTCCTCCCCTTCCGGCACGGCCTCGGCATCGACGAGGAGGACGGGCTTCGGGTCTCCCTGCGCGGGACGGTCCGGGAGTCGAACGTCGCCCCGCCCGTCGGGGAGGACGTGCTGCGGGTCGCCGTATGCGCGATTCCCCTGATGTCCAACTTCACCGACGTGGACGCGCTCGCCGCCGAACCCGGCGCCGTCGTGCGGTTCGTGGACCGGCCGGAGGAACTGGCCGACGCGGATCTGGTGGTGATCCCCGGCACCCGGGGGACCGTCCGCGCCCTGGAGTGGCTGCGGGAGCGGGGGCTGGCCGAGGCCCTGGTCCGCAGGTCCGCCGAGCAGCGGCCGATCCTCGGCGTCTGCGGCGGCTTCCAGCTCCTCGGCGAGCACATCGAGGACGACGTCGAGAGCCGGCGCGGGCATGTCGAAGGCCTGGGAGTACTGCCCGTCCGGGTGCGGTTCGCCCGGGAGAAGACCCTGACCCGGCCCGTCGGCGAGGCCCTCGGGGAGCCGGTCGAGGGATACGAGATCCACCACGGGGTCGCCGAGATCACGGGGGGCGAGCCCTTCCTGGACGGCTGCCGGGTCGGTCAGACCTGGGGCACGCACTGGCACGGCTCGCTGGAGTCGGACGGTTTCCGGCGGGCCTTCCTGCGCGAGGTGGCGGCCGCCGCGGGCCGCCGGTTCGTGCCGGCGCCGGACACCTCGTTCGCCGCGCTGCGCGAGGAGCAGCTCGACCGGCTCGGCGATCTGATCGAACAGCACGCGGACACCGACGCGCTCCGGCGGCTCATCGAGTCGGGCGCGCCGCAAGGACTGCCTTTCATTCCACCGGGAGCGCCCGCATGAGCACTGTGTTGTTGTTGTCGACCGCCGACACGGATCTGCTGGCGGCCCGCGCCGCCTCCGGTGCCGACTACCGGATCGGCAACCCGACCCGCGTGGACGTCGAGGCCGAGCTGCCCGCGCTGCTCGACGGCGCGGACATCGCCGTCGTACGACTGCTCGGCGGCAAGCGGGCCTGGGAGGACGGGCTGGCGAAGCTGAAGGCGTCCGGTGTCCCGACCGTCCTGCTGGGCGGAGAGGCCGTTCCCGACGCCGAGCTGATGGCCGAGTCGTCCGTTCCGGCCGGTGTGGTGGCCGAGGCGCTGAAGTACCTCGTCGAGGGCGGGCCCGCCAACCTCACCGAGCTCGCGCGGTTCCTCTCCGACACCGTGCTGCTGACGGGCGAGGGGTTCGAGGAGCCGCAGAAGATGCCGGAGCACGGCGTCCATGGCTCGCGTACGCGGGAGAGCGGCCGTCCGACCGTCGGTGTGCTCTTCTACCGGGCCCATGAGCTCAGCGGCAACACCGCCTTCGTGGACACCCTGTGCGACGCCATCGAGGCGCACGGCGCCAACGCCCTTCCCGTGTACTGCGGTTCGCTGCGCGGCGCGGACGCCGAGCTGTACGAGATCCTCGGCCACGCCGACGCCCTGGTCGCCACGGTCCTCGCGGCGGGCGGCACGCACGCCTCGCAGGCGTCGGCGGGCGGCGACGAGGAGGCGTGGGACATCGGCCGGCTCGCCGAGCTCAACGTGCCGGTGCTGCAAGGTCTGTGCCTCACTTCCTCGCGGGCCGTCTGGGACGAGTCCGACGCCGCCCTGTCCCCCATGGACGCGGCGATGCAGGTCGCGATCCCGGAGTTCGACGGCCGCCTGATCACCGTCCCGTTCTCCTTCAAGGAGCAGGGCCCCGACGATGTGCCCGTGTACGTGGCCGACCCGGAGCGGGCCGGGCGCGTCGCCGGGATCGCCGTACGGCACGCACGGCTGAAGCACAAGGCGAACGCGGACAAGAAGCTCGCGCTCGTCTTCACCGCCTACCCGACCAAGCACTCCCGCGTCGGCAACGCGGTCGGCCTCGACACGCCCGCTTCGGCGGTGCGGGTCCTGGACTCGCTGAAGCAGGCCGGGTACGGGGTGAGCGAATACCCCGACAACGGCGACGAGTTGATCCACCGCCTCATCGAGGCCGGCGGGCACGACGTCGAGTGGCTGACCGAGGACCAGCTGGCGTCGGCTCCCGCGCGCGTGCCGCTGGCCGACTACCGGGCGTGGTTCGACAAGCTCGACCCGGAGCTGAGGGACGCGATGACCGAGGCGTGGGGCGAGCCGCCGGGCTCGCTGTACGTCGACGGGGACGACATCGTGCTCGCCTCCCTCCAGTTCGGGAACGTCGTCGTGATGATCCAGCCGCCGCGCGGCTTCGGTGAGAACCCGATCGCGATCTACCACGACCCGGACATGCCGCCGTCGCACCACTACATGGCGGCGTACCGGTGGCTGGAGAACTCCTTCGGTGCCGACGCGATCGTGCACATGGGCAAGCACGGCACGATGGAGTGGCTGCCGGGCAAGGGGCTGGGGCTCAGCGGAGGGTGCGCCCCGGACGCCGTGCTCGGGGAACTGCCGCTGATCTACCCGTTCATCGTCAACGACCCCGGCGAGGGCACCCAGGCCAAGCGGCGCGGCCACGCCACCGTCGTCGACCACCTCGTGCCGCCGATGGCCCGCGCCGACACCTACGGCGACCTGGCCAAGCTGGAGCAGCTGCTCGACGAGTACGCGCTCGTCTCCGACCTGGACCCGACGAAGGCGCCGGCCGTGCGCGCGCAGATCTGGACGCTGGTGAAGGCGGCCGAGCTGCACCACGACCTCCATGTCGACGAGCAGCCGGACGACGGCGACTTCGACGAGTTCGTCATGCACATCGACGGCTATCTGTGCGAGATCAAGGACGTGCAGATCCGCGACGGGCTCCACATCCTGGGCGGCGGTCCGGTCGGTGAGCCGAGGGTGAACCTGGTGCTCGCCGTGCTGCGCGCCTCGCAGGTGTGGGGCGGGCAGGCGAACGCGCTGCCGGGGCTGCGGGCGGCGCTGGCCGAGCACTTCGGCCTGGTCGAGAAGGAGCTGCTCGCCGAGCCGGGCGCGCCGGTGAAGGTTCCGGTCGAGCTGAGCGACCTCGTCGAGGGCCCGTCCCGTTCGGCCGCCGACGCCATCGACCTGCTGGAGCAGCTGTGCCGGCGGATCGCGGAGGGGATGGAGGAGCGCGACTGGGCGGTCGCGGAGAGCCGCTCGCTCGTCGGTGAAGTCCTCGGCACCGAAGTCCCCGACGCGGTCGCCGTGCTGGAGTTCGCCTGCGCCGAGGTCGTGCCCCGTCTCGCCCGCACCACCGACGAGATCGGTCACATCCTCAAGGCGCTCGACGGCGGGTACGTCCCGGCGGGCCCGTCCGGTTCGCCGACGCGCGGACTGGTGAACGTCCTGCCGACCGGCCGGAACTTCTACTCCGTCGACCCCAAGGCCATCCCGTCCAGGCTGAGCTGGGAGGTCGGGCAGTCGCTCGCCGACTCGCTGGTGCAGCGGTATCTGCAGGACACGGGTGAGTACCCGAAGTCCGTCGGCCTCACGGTGTGGGGTACGTCCGCGATGCGCACCCAGGGCGACGACATCGCGGAGATCCTCGCGCTCCTTGGCTGCCGTCCGGTGTGGGACGACGCCTCGCGCCGGGTGACCGGTTTCGAGGTCATCGGCCTGGCGGAGCTGGGCCGCCCGCGCATCGACGTCACCGTCCGCATCTCCGGCTTCTTCCGGGACGCGTTCCCGCACGTCGTCGGCCTGATCGACGACGCCGTCCGCAAGGTCGCCGAGTTGGACGAGCCCGCCGAGCGGAACTTCGTGAAGGCGCACGCGGACGAGGACACCGCCGAGCACGGTGACCGGCGGCGCGCGACGGCCCGGGTCTTCGGCTCCAAGCCGGGCGCGTACGGCGCAGGCCTGCTGCCCCTGATCGACGCCCGCAACTGGCGCTCGGACGCCGACCTCGCCGAGGTGTACGCCGTCTGGGGCGGCTACGCCTACGGGCGTGGGCTCGACGGGCGGGCGGCGCGCGGGGACATGGAGACCGCGTTCAAGCGGATCGCGGTCGCCGCTAAGAACGTCGACACCCGCGAGCACGACCTCGTCGACGCCGACGACTACTTCCAGTACCACGGCGGCATGGTCGCCATGGTGCGGCATCTGACGGGCACCAACCCCGAGGCGTACGTGGGCGACAGCGCCACCCCCGACCAGGTGAAGACCCGCACGCTGGGCGAGGAGACACACCGCGTCTTCCGTGCCCGTGTGGTCAACCCGCGCTGGATGGCGGCGATGCGCCGGCACGGCTACAAGGGCGCCTTCGAGATGGCGGCGACCGTGGACTACCTGTTCGGGTACGACGCGACGGCCGGGGTCGTGGACGACTGGATGTACGAGAAGCTGAGCGCCGAGTACGTCTTCGACCCCGAGAACCGGGACTTCATGAAGAAGTCCAACCCGTGGGCGCTGCGCGGCATCACCGAGCGGCTCCTGGAGGCCGCCGACCGCGGGCTGTGGGCCGAGCCGGACGCCGACACGCTGGAGCGGCTGCGCGCCACGTACCTGGAGCTGGAAGGCGACTTGGAGGGCGACGAGAAGTGACAACCCCCTTCCCTTTTACGGCCGTTGTCGGCCAGGACGATCTGCGGCTCGCGCTGCTGCTGAACGCCGTGTCACCGGCGGTCGGCGGTGTGCTGGTGCGCGGCGAGAAGGGCACGGCCAAGTCGACGGCGGTGCGGGCGCTCTCGGCGCTGATGCCCGAGGTGCCGGTGGTCCCCGGGTGCCGTTTCTCCTGCGACCCGGGCGCCCCCGACCCCGCGTGCCCCGATGGACCGCACGATGAGGCGGGCACGGGCACGCACCGGCCCGCCCGCATGGTCGAGCTGCCCGTCGGCGCCTCCGAGGACCGGCTGGTCGGCGCGCTGGACATCGAGCGCGCGCTCGCCGAGGGCGTCAAGGCCTTCGAGCCGGGGCTGCTCGCCGACGCCCACCGCGGGATCCTGTACGTCGACGAGGTCAACCTGCTCCACGACCACCTGGTCGACCTGCTGCTTGACGCGGCGGCGATGGGTGCGTCGTATGTCGAACGCGAGGGTGTGTCGGTCCGGCACGCCGCCCGTTTCCTCCTCGTCGGCACCATGAACCCCGAAGAGGGCGAGCTGCGGCCGCAGTTGCTCGACCGGTTCGGGCTGACCGTCGAGGTCGCGGCCTCGCGGGAGCCGGACCAGCGGGTGGAGGTCGTGCGGCGGCGGCTCGCGTACGACGACGATCCGGCCGGGTTCGCGGCGCGTTGGGCGGACGAGGAGAGTGCCGTACGGCAACGGATCGTCGCGGCGCGGGAGTTGCTGTCGTCGGTGCGGCTGGGCGACGGGGCGCTGCGGCAGATCGCGGCGACCTGTGCCGCGTTCGAGGTGGACGGCATGCGGGCCGACATCGTGATGGCGCGCACGGCGACCGCGCTGGCGGCGTGGGCCGGGCGAACCGATGTGCTCGCGGAGGACGTGCGGCAGGCCGCGCTCCTCGCGCTGCCGCACCGGCGACGCCGTAATCCCTTTGACGCGCCGGGACTTGACGAGGACAAGCTCGACGAGACGCTGGAGGAGTTCAGCGGCGCGGGCGACGAGGATCCCGACCCGGACGGGCCCGGCGGGGGTGGCGGGCAGCCGCCGTCGTCCGACGGGGCGCAGGCCGACGGGGGTTCCGGTGCGCAGCCGGAGACGGGGGACGGCGGCGAGCCGCAGGCGTCCGGTGCCGGTTCCGGCGAGCAGTCCGCCGCACGGGCTTCCGAGCCCTTCCGCACCAAAGTGCTCAGCGTGCCCGGGCTCGGGGACGGCGCTGCCGGACGGCGGTCCCGTGCGCGGACCGAGCACGGGCGGACGACCGGTGCCCGCCGGCCCCAAGGGGCCCTGACCAAGCTGCACCTGGCGGCCACCGTGCAGGCGGCCGCCCCGCATCAGCGGGCGCGGGGGCGGACGGGACGCGGGCTCGTCGTCCGGCGTGACGATCTGCGGCAGGCGACGCGGGAGGGGCGCGAGGGGAATCTCGTGCTGTTCGTCGTCGACGCCTCGGGGTCGATGGCGGCCCGGCAGCGGATGAGCGCGGTGAAGGGAGCCGTGCTGTCGCTGCTCCTCGACGCGTATCAGCGGCGGGACAAGGTGGGCCTTGTGACGTTCCGCGGGTCGGCGGCGGAGGTCGCCCTGCCGCCCACGTCGTCGGTGGACGCCGCGGCCGCCCGGCTGGAGACCTTGCCGACCGGTGGGCGTACTCCGCTCGCGGCCGGGCTGCTGCGGGCGCACGAGGTGCTGCGGGTGGAGCGGCTGCGGGATCCCGCTCGGCGGGCGCTGGTCGTCGTGGTGACGGACGGGCGGGCCACCGGTGGGCCCGAGCCGGTCGCGCTCGCGGGGCGGGCGGCCCGGCTGTTCGCCGCGGACGGCGTCGCCTCCGTCGTCGTCGACTGTGAGTCCGGGCCGGTGCGGCTGGGGCTCGCGGGGCAGCTCGCGGGTGAACTGGAGGGCACGGCGGTGACGTTGGACGAGTTGCGGGCCGACTCGATCGCCGGACTGGTGAAGGACGTACAGAGGAGGGCCGCGTAATGCCTCAGGGACAGCCGAGTGTGGTGCCGGAGGATGGACTGACGACTCGTCAGCGTCGCAACCGGCCGTTGGTGGTGGTGCACACGGGCATCGGCAAGGGGAAGTCGACCGCCGCTTTCGGGCTTGCCCTGCGGGCCTGGAATCAGGGGTGGCCCATCGGTGTGTTCCAGTTCGTCAAGTCGGCGAAGTGGAAGGTCGGCGAGGAGAACGCGCTGCGCGTGCTGGGGGCGTCCGGAGAGGGCGGGTCGGTCGACTGGCACAAGATGGGTGAGGGCTGGTCCTGGGTGCAGCGCGATGCCCAGATGGACAACGAGGAGAAGGCCCGGGAGGGCTGGGAGCAGGTCAAGCGGGACCTCGCCGCCGAGACGTACAAGCTGTATGTGCTCGATGAGTTCGCCTACCCGATGCACTGGGGGTGGGTGGACACGGATGAGGTTCTTGACGTGCTCAGGAATCGGCCCGGGACCCAGCACGTGGTCATCACCGGGCGCAACGCGCCCGAGAGGCTGGTCGACTTCGCCGATCTCGTGACCGACATGTCGAAGGTCAAGCACCCGATGGACGTGGGCCAGAAGGGCCAGAGAGGCATCGAGTGGTGACTGCTTCCGTCCCTCGGCTGGTCATCGCCGCGCCGGCTTCCGGCAGCGGCAAGACCACCGTCGCCACGGGGTTGATGGCCGCGTTCGCCGCGCGGGGGCTTGCCGTGTCTCCGCACAAGGTGGGGCCGGACTACATCGATCCCGGGTATCACGCGCTCGCGAGCGGGCGGGTGGGGCGGAATCTCGACGCGTATCTGTGCGGGCCGGAGTTGGTCGGTCCGTTGTTCCTGCATGGGGCGCGCGGGTGTGATGTCGCTGTCGTCGAAGGCGTCATGGGGCTGTACGACGGAGCCGCGGGGGAGGGTGAGCTGGCGTCCACCGCGCAGGTCGCCAAGCTGCTGCGGGCGCCGGTCGTGCTCGTCGTCGACGCGTCGTCGCAGTCGCGGTCCGTCGCGGCGCTGGTGCACGGTTTCGCGTCCTGGGATCCGCAGGTGCGGGTCGGGGGCGTGATCCTGAACAAGGTCGCGTCGGATCGGCACGAGGAGTTGCTGCGGGAGGCGCTGGAGTCGGCCGGGGTGCCCGTGCTGGGGGTGCTGCGACGGGTGGTTCAGGTGGACACGCCCTCGCGGCATCTGGGGTTGGTGCCGGTCGCCGAGCGGCGGGCTCAGGCCGTGGACGCGGTGGCGGCGATGGCGGCGCAGGTCGAGGCGGGGTGCGATCTGGAGGCGTTGCTGGCACTGGCGCGCAGTGCGGGTGCGTTGTCGTGCGAGCCATGGGAAGCAGCACCTCTCCCCACAACGGAGAAGCGTGCGGTGGTCGCCGTCGCCGGTGGCCCCGCGTTCACGTTCTCCTACGCCGAGCACGCCGAGCTGCTCGCCGCCGCCGGTGCCGAAGTCGTGCCCTTCGATCCTCTGCGGGACGAGCAACTCCCCGACGGCACAAGCGGGTTGGTCATCGGTGGCGGGTTCCCCGAGGTGTATGCCGCCGAGCTGTCCGCCAACGAGCCGCTGCGGAAGGCCGTCACCGCCCTCGCGGAGAGCGGCGCTCCGGTCGCCGCCGAGTGTGCGGGGCTGCTCTATCTCTGCCGTGAGCTGGACGGGCGGCCGATGTGCGGGGTGCTCGACGCCACCGCGCAGATGTCCGAGCGGCTCACCCTCGGCTACCGGGACGCGGTCGCCGTCAGTGACAGCTCCCTCGCCGCCGCGGGCACGCGGATGCGGGGGCACGAGTTTCATCGCACCGTCGTCGAGCCTGGCTCGGGGACGGCGCCCGCCTGGGGAGTCAGGGCCCCTCGGCGGCGGGTCGAAGGTTTCGTACAGCAGGGCGTGCACGCGAGTTATCTGCACACGCACTGGGCCGCGCAGCCCGGTGTCGCCCGTCGGTTCGTGGAGAGGTGCCGGACGTCATGAGCAGCAGCAGGTTGATCGGAGTCGGGGTCGGTCCCGGCGATCCGGAGCTGGTGACCGTCAAGGGCGTCAACGCTCTGCGGGCCGCCGATGTCGTCGTCGTACCGGTCATGGACAGCGGGGAGCGCGGGCGGGCCGAGGCGACCGTGCTGCACTACGTGCCCGAGGAGAAGGTCGTGCGCGTCGTGTTCGCGCTCAATGAGCGCACCGACCGGGCCCGGCGCGAGGCCGCCTGGGACGCGGCGGGTGAGCGGGTCGCCCGGCTGCTGGACGCGCACGGTGTCGTCGCCTTCGCCACCATCGGTGACCCCAACGTCTATTCCACCTTCACCTATCTCGCCCAGACCATCGGCGAGCTGGCGCCCGGCACCGTCGTCGAGACCGTGCCCGGCATCACCGCCATGCAGGACCTCGCCGCCCGTTCCGGCGCGGTGCTCACCGAGGGGACCGAGCCGCTCACGCTCGTGCCCGTCACCGCCGGATCGGCCGTGCTCAAGGACGCGCTCGCCGGGCCCGGCACCGTCGTCGCCTACAAGTTCGGGCGGCAGGCGGCCGAGGTCGCCGAGGCGTTGCGGGAGACCGGGCGGATCGGCGGCGCGGTGTGGGGGTCGGCGCTGGGGCTGGCGGAGGAGTCCATCCGGCCGGCCGCCGAGCTCGACGACGCCCCGCTCCCCTATCTGTCGACGCTCATCGCACCGGCCCGGCGTGACGGCGGCCGGGGCGGCAAGCTCTGACGCCCGTCCCACCGCCACCGAATCCCCGCGACCCCCTGTAGGAGAGGACCGATCCCCATGGCCGATGCCCCCACCGGCAAGGTGACCTTCGTCGGTGCCGGCCCCGGCGCCGCCGATCTGCTGACGTTCCGTGCCGCGCGTGCCATCGCCGAGGCCGACGTCGTGATCTGGGCGGCCAGCCTGGTCCAGGCGGAGGTCCTCGAACACGCCCGCGAGGACGCCGAGATCCTCGACTCCGCGACGATGTCCCTCGAAGACGTCGTCGCCGTGTACGAGCGGGCCGGGTCGCAGGGCCTGCGCGTCGCCCGTATCCACTCCGGTGACCCCGCCCTCTGGGGCGGCACCCAGGAGCAGCTCGACCGGTGTGCCGACATGGGCATCGCCACCGAGGTGGTGCCCGGGGTCTCCGCCTTCTCCGCCGTGGCGGCGCTGGCCCAGCGGGAGCTGACGATTCCCGAGGTCGCCCAGTCCGTCGTGCTGACCCGGCTCGGCGGCGGCAAGACGCCGACGCCGCCCGGCGAGGAGGTGCGGGAGTTCGCCAAGCACGGGACGACCATGGCGATCTTCCTTTCGGCGGCCCGTAGCGGGCAGCTCGTGCGGGAGCTGCTGGAGGGCGGCTACCCGACGTCCACCCCGGTCGTCGTCGCCTACCAGGCGACCTGGCCGGAGGAGCTCGTGGTGAGGTGCACCATCGGGACCCTGGAGGAGACCGTCAAGGAGCACAAGCTCTGGAAGCACACCCTGTTCCTGGTCGGCCCCGCCCTCGAAGCCCACGGCACGCGCTCGCACCTGTACCACCCCGGTCACTTCCACGGGTACCGCAAGGCCGACCCCCAGGCGCGCAGGGCCCTGCGTGAGCGGGGGGCCAGTACGTGATCACCGTGGTCGGTACGGGGACGGGGGCACCGCTTCCCCCGGACGTCCTCGCCGGGGCCGAACTGGTCGTCGGCGGGCGGCGGCATCTGAACGCCGTGCGGCCGGCCGAGGGCGTGGAGCAGGTCGTGCTCGGGGCGCTGGCCCCCGCCCTCGACACCATCGCCCAGTACGTCGAGAAGGACCGGCGCGTGGTCGTGCTGGCCTCCGGCGACCCGGGGTTCTTCGGGATCGTGCGGGCGTTGGCCGAGCGGTTCGGGCCGGAGCGGCTCCGGGTGCGGCCGGGAGTGTCCTCTGTCGCCGCCGCCTTCGCACGGATCGGGCTGACCTGGGACGACGCGGTCGTCGTCAGCGCGCACGGGCGGGATATGCGGACGGCCGTCAACGTCTGCCGGGCGCGTGCGAAGGTGGCCGTGCTGACCGGTCCGGGTTCCGGGCCCGCCGAACTGGGCGCCGCGCTCGCCCGCGAGGCCGACGCGCGGGTGCTCGTCGTCGCCTCCGCGCTGGGCTCCGAGGACGAGCGCGTGGAGCGGGTGACACCGGCGGAGGCCGCGGCCCGGGACTGGGGTTCGTCCGTGAGCGTGGTGCTGTGCCTGGACCCGGCGCGGGCGCCCGGCGGTGTGCGTACGGTCGCCGGGGCGGAGGTCGGGCCCGCCGCATGGGCGCTGGACGAGGGCGAGTTCGCCCACCGCGACTCGATGATCACCAAGTTCGAGGTACGGGCGCTCGCGCTGGCCCGCCTCGGACCGCGCCTCGGCGATCTGGTCTGGGACGTCGGCGCGGGCTCCGGGTCGGTGGCCGTGGAGTGCGCGCGGCTCGGTGCCGCCGTCACCGCGGTCGAGAAGACCCGGGACGGAGTCGAGCGGATCCGTGCCAACGCCGCCGCTCATGACGTCGACGTCCATGTCGTGCACGGGGCGGCGCCCACCGCGCTGTCCGACCTCGACGAGCCGGACGCCGTGTTCATCGGGGGCGGGGGGCGCGAGCTGCCCGCCATCGTGACCGCGTGCGCGCGGCGCGCCCGGCGTGCGGTCGTCGTCGCCATGGCGGCGCTGGACCGGGTGCCGGCGACGCGCGAGGCGCTCACCGGGGCCGGGTTCGACTGTGACGGCGTGCTGTTGCAGTCGTCCCGGCTCGCGCCGCTGCCCGGGGACGTGATCCGGCTGGCGGCGACCAATCCGGTTTTCCTGTTGTGGGGCGTCAGAAAGCCCCTGGATCGAGAGGGAGTTGCCCAGTGATCGGCCTCATTTCCGCCACCGCGGCGGGGGCGGCGGCGCGGGACCGGCTGGCCGTGGCGTGGCCGGACCGCGTGCGCGTGTACGACGGGCCCGTCGGGGACGCCGTACGGCGGGCGTTCGCGGAGTGCGAGCAGCTCGTGTGCTTTCTGGCGACGGGGGCGGTCGTACGGCTGATCGCCCCGCTGCTCGGCGACAAGGCGTCCGACCCGGGTGTGGTGTGCGTCGACGAGGGCGGCCGGTTCGCCGTGCCGCTGGTCGGCGGGCACGGCGGCGGCGCCAATGAACTCGCCCGGGAGGTCGGGGAGTTCCTCGGCGCCGAGCCCGTGGTGACGACGGCGACCGATGCCGTGGGGGTGCCCGGTCTGGACACCCTCGGTTTCCCCGTGGAGGGCGATGTCGCCGGGGTGTCGCGGGCGCTGCTGGACGGTGAGCCGGTCGCGCTGCGAGCCGAGTTCGACTGGCCGCTGCCGCCGCTGCGGGTCGGCGCCGAGGGGGCGTACGCCATCCTGCTGACGGACCGGCTGGTCGAGCCCGCCGAGCGCGAGGTCGTCCTGCGTCCGCCGTCGCTGGTCGTCGGCGTCGGTGCCTCCAAGGGCGCGCCGGTCGACGAGGTGCTCGGCCTGATCGAGAGCGCGCTCGGCGACGCGGGCCTGTCCCCCAGGTCCCTCGCCGAGCTGGCCACCGTCGACGCCAAGGCCGGGGAGCCGGGCATCGTCGAGGCGGCGGCACGCCTGGGCGTCCCCCTCGTCAGCCACTCCGCCGAGGAGCTGGCCGCCGTCGAGGTCCCCAACCCCTCCGACGCGCCGCTGGCCGCCGTGGGCACCCCTTCCGTCGCCGAGGCCGCCGCCCTGGTGCGCGGCGGTGAACTCCTCGTACCGAAGCTCAAGTCTCAGCGTGCCGACGGGCAGCCGGCGATGGCGACCTGTGCCGTCGTACGGCGGCCGGGGCGCGGGCGGCTCGCGGTCGTCGGGCTCGGGCCCGGTGCCCGTGACCTGCTGACGCCGCGCGCGAAGGCGGAGCTGCGGCGGGCCTCGGTGCTCGTCGGGCTCGACCAGTACGTCGACCAGATCCGCGATCTGCTGCGCCCCGGCACCCGGGTGCTGGAGTCGGGGCTCGGTGCCGAGGAGGAGCGGGCGCGGACGGCCGTGGCTGAGGCCCGCAAGGGACAGGCCGTCGCGCTGATCGGCAGCGGCGACGCGGGGGTGTACGCCATGGCCTCCCCCGCGCTCGCGGAGGCCTCCGACGACATCGATGTGATCGGTGTCCCTGGAGTGACGGCCGCGCTCGCCGCCGCCGCGATCCTCGGCGCCCCGCTGGGCCATGACCATGTGTCGATCAGCCTCTCCGATCTGCACACCCCGTGGGAGGTCATCGAGCGGCGTGTGCGCGCGGCGGCCGAGGCGGACATCGTGGTCACCTTCTACAACCCCCGTTCCCGGGGCCGCGACTGGCAGTTGCCCAAGGCCCTCGTGATCCTCGCCGAGCACCGCGAGCCGTCGACGCCGGTCGGTGTCGTACGGAACGCGTCGCGGCCGGACGAGTCCAGTCGGCTCACGACACTGGGCTCCCTGGACCCGGCGACGGTCGACATGATGACGGTCGTGACCGTCGGCAACACGGCGACCCGGGACATCGCGGGGCGTATGGTGACGCCGCGCGGCTACCGCTGGCAGTCAGCGCAGGAGGGCGCCGAGTGAACCGCGTCGTTCATCCCATCGAGGAGGAGTCCTACCGGAGGCTGCGTGCCCGGCTGGACACCTCGCACTTCCCGCCGCTGACCCGGGCGGTGGTGGAGCGGGTCATCCACTCCGCCGCCGACCTCGACTACGCCACCGACCTCGTCATGGACGAGGGTGCCCTCGAAAAGGCGCATGCCGCGCTGCATGCCGGGGCGCCCGTGGTCGTGGACGTCGAGATGGTGGCGGCCGGGATCACGCGACGGGAGACCGTCTGCCGGCTCAGGGACGCCGTGGCCGGTCCGGGCCTGACCCGTTCCGCGCACGCCATCCGGCTGGCCTACGAGCAGGTCGGCCCGGGCGCCCTCTGGGTGATCGGCAACGCGCCCACCGCACTGGAGGAGTTGCTCACCCTCGACGCCTCCCCCACCCTCGTCATCGGCCTGCCCGTCGGCTTCGTCGGCGCGGTCGAGTCCAAGGCCGCGTTGCGCGAGAGCGGGCTGCCCGCGGTGAGCAACGTGTCCGAGAAGGGCGGGTCGGCGGTCGCCTCGGCCGCGCTCAACGCCCTGCTGTACCACCCGTACCACCCGCACCACCCCGTTTCGCACTCCGAGGAGAAATCGTGACCACGCCGCCGCCCGCCCTGCTCATCGCCGGTCATGGCACCCGGGACGATGCCGGAGCCGAGGCGTTCCGCGACTTCGTCCGGGAGTTGGGGCGCCGCCACCCCGAACTGCCCGTCGCGGGCGGCTTCATCGAGCTGTCCCCGCCGCCGCTGGGCGAGGCCGTCACCGAGCTGGTGGAGCGAGGCGTACGGCGGTTCGCCGCGGTGCCGCTGATGCTGGTGTCCGCCGGGCACGCCAAGGGCGACATCCCCGCGGCGCTGGCCCGCGAGAAGGAGCGGCACCCCGGGATCTCGTACACCTACGGCCGCCCGCTGGGCCCGCATCCGTCGCTGCTGTCCGTGCTGGAGCGCCGCCTGGACGAGGCGCTCGGCACCGAGGGGCGCAGGCCCGGGGACCGGGCCGATGTCACCGTGCTGCTGGTCGGGCGCGGCTCGACCGACCCGGACGCCAACGCCGAGGTGCACAAGGCGGCGCGGCTGCTGTGGGAGGGGCGCGGATACGCCGGTGTGGAGACGGCTTTCGTGTCGCTGGCGGCGCCGGATGTGCCGAGCGGGCTCGACCGGTGCCTGAAGCTGGGGGCGCGCAGGATCGTCGTCCTGCCGTACTTCCTGTTCACCGGCATCCTGCCGGACCGGGTGCGGCAGCAGACGGAGGGCTGGGCGGCGGCCCACCCGGAGGTCGAAGTCCGCTCGGCGGACGTCATCGGTCCGGAGCCGGAGCTGCTCGACCTGGTGATGGAGCGGTACGAGGAGGCGGTGAAGGGCGATCTGCGGATGAACTGCGACTCGTGTGTGTACCGCATCGCGCTGCCCGGCTTCGAGGACAAGGTCGGCGTGCCGCAGCAGCCGCACTTCCACCCGGACGACGACGATCACCACCACGGACACGGTCATCACCACCACGGCGCCCACTCCCATGCCCACTGAGGGACACGACCTGCGCCACCACGGCGACGCCGAGGTCCGTGACGACGGCTCGGCGCTCGTCGACCTCGCGGTGAACGTCCGCGCGGACACACCGCCCGAGTGGCTGCGGGAGCACATCGCCGGGTCCCTGGGCTCGCTCGCTGCCTACCCGGACGGACGGGCCGCGCGGGCGGCGGTGGCGGCGCGGCACGGGCTGCCGGTGGAGCGGGTGCTGCTGACGGCGGGGGCGGCGGAGGCGTTCGTGCTGCTGGCGCGAGCGCTGAAGGTGCGCCGACCGGTCGTGGTGCACCCGCAGTTCACGGAGCCGGAGGCGGCGCTGCGGGACGCGGGGCACACGGTCGACCGGGTGCTGCTGCGGGAGGAGGACGGCTTCCGCCTCGATGCGGCCGCCGTCCCCGAGGACGCCGACCTGGTGGTGATCGGCAACCCGACGAACCCGACCTCGGTGCTGCACCCGGCCGCGTCTCTCGCCGAACTCGCCCGCCCCGGGCGGACGTTGGTGGTGGACGAGGCGTTCATGGACGCGGTGCCGGGTGAGCGGGAGGCGCTGGCGGGGCGTACGGACGTACCCGGCTTGGTGGTGCTCCGCAGCCTGACCAAGACCTGGGGGCTGGCCGGGCTGCGGATCGGCTACGTCCTGGCCGACCCGGAGACCATCGCCGACCTGGAGCGCGCCCAGCCCCTGTGGCCGGTCTCCACACCGGCGCTCGCCGCCGCCGAGGCCTGTGTGTCACCGCGGGCACTGGCGGAGGCGGCCCACGCGGCCCACCGCATCGCCGCCGACCGTGCCCATCTCATCGCCGGGCTGGGCGAGTTCGCCCCGGCCGGACTGCGGATCGTCGGACCTGCCGAGGGCCCCTTCGTCCTCGTACGGCTGCCGAGGGCCACCGTCGTACGGCGGCACCTGCGCGACCTCGGTTTCGCGGTGCGGCGCGGGGACACCTTCCCCGGGCTGGGCGAGGAGTGGCTGCGGCTGGCGGTACGGGACCGGGGGACGGTCGGTGTGTTTCTGGGGGCGCTGGGGCGGGCGATGGAGTCGGCCGCCGCTGATCAGCGATAGCCCCTGATCAGCTCTTGCCGCGCCGGGCCAGCGCCACCGCTCCCCCGCCCGCGAGGAGCAGAACCACCGCGCCGCCCGCGAGGTAAGGCGTCATGGAGTTGCCGCCGGTCTCGGCGAGGCCCTCGTCGGCGGCCTCGCCCTGGGGCTTGACGTCGCCGGCCGGTTCGGTGCTCGGGTCGGCCTGCTGCGCGGGCTCGGCCGGGGTCTCGCAGGTCGCCTTCGCCAGGGTCAGGGTGCCCTCGACCTCGGCGACGTTCAGCTTCAGCGGGTTGATGGAGACCTTGAGTTCGAGGGCGGTGGCGGCGGCCGTACGCGAGGTCTGCTCCGTCCTGGAGTAGTCCAGCCGCACCTCGCCCACGCCGGGCACCTCGATGTTCGTGGTGCCGCCGGCGGTCAGCGTGACCTTCTTGCCCAGCACGGTGACGTCGCCGAGCAGGTTGGAGGAGGCGGTCGGCGCCTTGCCGGCCTCGCAGGTCGCCTTGGAGGTGACCTGGCCGACCTCGATGAGCGACAGCAGGGGCAGGCCGGGGACATGGACCTTGGCGTGGGCGAGGTTGGTGTACCCCTCGGCCTTGCCGTCCTCGACGGTCGCCTTGGACTGGGCGACCTGCGCGTTCAGGACGCTGAATGGCCGGCCGCCGTCGACGCCGTTCAACTGGGCCGTGAGGGTCGCCTTTTCGGCGCTCCGCGGCGCCTGCACCTCGTTCAGGGAGACCGCGAGCGGGACGTTCACGGTCTTGTTGAGCAGGGAGACATCGAGCCCGGTACGCAGCACGGCGGCGCTCGCGCGCCCCTCGTCACCGGTCGCGTGCGCCGGGCTCGCGACGCCCAGGGCCACGGGCGCGGCGGTCAGGGCGGTGGCCGTCGCGACGGTGGCGAGACGGCGTGCGGGCAGGCGGAAGTTCTTGCCGTTCAAGGTGGGGACCCCCAGAGGAGACTTGCTCGGGACCCGGCAAGAATTGCGTACTGAGAGTGAAGAGTCAGCAATCCGCCGGGACTTCACTCCTACGTGACGCTCCCGTGAACTCTTTCGATTCCTTGGGCACGGATGTTCCTCGAAGTCACCCCCGTACCCCCTTCTGTGCGAGCGCTCGCGTGAACACACGGGCGCGGGCGAGGGAGTGGGCGTCGACACCGGACCACGCGTCGTTACGCTGCGTCAACTAACCGACCACGTGCCCGTTCAGCACCACCCGACGAGGTGCCGCCAGCACGCGTACGTCGGACCGGGGGTCGGACTCGTAGACGACGAGGTCGGCGGCGGCGCCCTCCTCCAGGCCCGGGCGGCCGAGCCAGGTCCGGGCCGACCACGTCGTCGCCGCGAGGGCCTCGGTGGCGGGGATGCCCGCGGTGACCAGTTCCGCGACCTCGGCCGCCACCAGGCCGTGGGGCAGGGTGCCGCCGGCGTCGGTGCCGACGAAGACCGGGATGCCGGCGTCGTAGGCCGAGCGAACCGTGTCGTAGCGGCGTTCGTACAGCCGGCGCATATGGGCCGACCAGCGGGGGAACTTGGACTCGCCGCCGTCGGCCAGCTTGGGGAAGGTCGCGATGTTCACAAGGGTGGGCACGATGGCGACCCCGCGCTCGGCGAACAGCGGGATCAGGTCCTCGGTCAGCCCCGTCGCGTGCTCGACGCAGTCGATGCCGGACTCGACGAGGTCGCGCAGCGAGCTCTCCGCGAAGCAGTGCGCGGTGACCCGGGCGCCCAGGCGGTGGGCCTCCGCGATGCCCGCCTCGACCGCCTCGCGTGGCCAGGTGGGGGTGAGGTCCCCGAGGTCGCGGTCGATCCAGTCGCCGACGAGCTTGACCCAGCCGTCGCCGCGCCGGGCCTCCTGGGCGACGTAGGCGACCAGGTCCTCCGGTTCGATCTCGTGCGCGTAGCCACGGATGTAGCGGCGGGTACGGGCGATGTGCCGGCCGGCCCTGATGATCTTCGGCAGGTCGTCGCGGGCGTCGACCCAGCGGGTGTCGGAGGGTGAACCGGCGTCACGGATCAGCAGGGTGCCCACGTCGCGGTTGGTCAGCGCCTGCTTCTCCGCGATGTCGTCGCCGACCGGGCCGTGCGCGCCGAGGCCCACATGGCAGTGCGCGTCGACCAGGCCGGGCAGGGCCCAGCCCTCGACGGTACGGATGTCGCGGGCGTCGACGGGACGGTCGTAGGAGATCCGCCCGTCGACGACCCACAGCTCGTCCCGGACATCGTCCGGACCGACGAGGACCCGGCCCTTCACATGCAGCACCGCGCGTTCGCTCATGACTGCACCCTAATGAGCGGCCAGGCCCTGTCGTTTGGATCATCCCGGCGTCGCGGGGTCTGGCACGCACATCTGCGGCGTTGTCGTCGGTCGCCGACTCCCCCACTCTCGACTTCGCTCGAGCGGGGGGACCCCCATCGCGTCGATTCCCTCCTCCGCCTTGCAGCTGCACGCACCAGACCCCGCTCGGGTCGGCCGGGAGGAACCGATCCTCGCAGCCGGGCTGATCCAAACGACAGGGCCTAGTCGCCCTTGCCGACCTGGTCGGAGGTCTCCTCCTCCACCTCGGCCATCGCCGGGTCGAGGAGGCGGGAGAGGAAGTGGCGGGTGCGTTCGTGCCGGGGGCTGCCGATGACCCGGTCCGGCGTGCCGTCCTCGACGATCACCCCGCCGTCCATGAAGACGACCCGGTCGGCGACTTCGCGCGCGAAGGTCATCTCATGGGTGACGACCATCATCGTCATGCCCTCGTCGGCCAGCATGCGCATGACGGCCAGGACGTCCCCCACCAGCTCGGGGTCCAGCGCGGACGTCGGCTCGTCGAAGAGCATCACCGCGGGGCCCATGGCGAGCGCACGGGCGATGGCGACGCGCTGCTGCTGGCCGCCGGAGAGGGAGGCCGGGTACGCCGACGCCTTCTCCGACAGGCCGACCCGCTCCAGGTTCTCGGCGGCGACCTTCGCGGCCGCGGCCTTGTCGCGCCCGAGGACCCGGCGCTGCGGCAGGGTCAGGTTCTCGGTCACCGTGAGGTGCGGGAACAGGTTGAACTGCTGGAAGACCATGCCGATACGGCGGCGTACGGCGTCGATGTCGACATCCGGGTCGGTGAGTTCGGTGCCGCCGACGAAGACCTGGCCCTTGGTGGGCTCTTCGAGCAGGTTCACGCACCGCAGCAGCGTCGACTTGCCCGAGCCGGACGGGCCGATCACGCACACGACCTCGCCCTGGTTGATCTCCAGGTCGATGCCGCGCAGCACCTCGTTGTCGCCGAAGGACTTGTGCAGGCCGCGGACTTCGATCTCCGGTCGGGTCATTTCACGGCCTCCTGGGCCTTGGCCTCCATACGGCGTACGACGAAGCCGAGCGGGATGGTCACCAGGAGGTAGCACAGGCCGGCGACCAGGATCGGCGTGGAGTTGGCGGTCTGGCTGGCCAGGTCACGGCCGAACTTGGACAGTTCGCGCTCCTCCAGTGTCACGCCGAGGAACAGCACCAGTGAGGAGTCCTTGAAGAGCAGGACCAGTTCGTTGGTCAGCGGCGGCAGGATGATCCGGAACGCCTGCGGGATGATGATCGAGATCATGGCGCGGGCGGGCGAGAAGCCCAGCGACCGCGCCGCCTCCATCTGGCCCTTGGGCACCGCCTGGATGCCCGCGCGGATCGTCTCCGCCATGTACGCGGCGGCGACCAGGCCGAGCGCGAGCGCGACCTTGCCGTACGTCCCGCCCGGGATCTCCGTGCCGGGGAAGGCCAGCGGCACGGCCACGCCGATGAAGATGAAGATCAGCAGCGCGGGCAGCCCGCGGAAGATCTCGATGTAGACACCGGCGAGCCAGCGGTACGGCCCCACGGACGACAGCCGCATCAGCGCGATCACCATGCCGAGCACCAGTCCGACGGCGAAGCCGGACACGGTGTACAGCACGGTGTTCTTCAGCGCGAGGGTGATGACGTCCGGGAACATCTTCCGGGCGATCTCACCCTGCGCGAACTGGTTCGCCAGGCGGTCCCAGTCGGCCGCGACCGCGAAGGCGATCACGGCCGCGACGAAGACGACGTACTGGATGCCACGCGACAGGCTGCGCTTCTGACGCCGGGTCAGGCCCTTCTTCCTGGGCTGCTTCACGAGTCGTACGTCTGTGTCGGCCATGGGGTCAGGCGGCGGGCGACGCGGAGGCGGCGGACTCGTCGTACGGGCCGATCCACTGCTCGTACAGCTTCTTGTACGTGCCGTCGGCCTTCGCGTCCTTGATCGCCTTGTTGATGGCCTCGCGGAGCTTGGTGTTGCCCTTCTTCACCGTGAAACCGTACTGCTCACCGGTGTTGAGCTGCTCGGCGACCGCGAAGGCGTCCGCGTTGGCCTTGTCCTTCAGCCAGCCCTGGACGACCGGGTAGTCGATGACGACCGCCTGGACCTGACCGGTGCGCAGACCGTTGATCACCGCGTCGGAGGACTCGAAGGAGACCGGGTCCAGGCCCTTGCTCTTGGCGTAGTCCTCGCCGGTGGTCTGCGCCTGGGCGCCGACCTTCTTGCCCTTGAGGTCGGCGAAGGAGGAGATCCCGCTCTTCTTGTCGACCAGGACGGCCTGGGTGGCCTCGAAGTACGGGTCCGAGAAGTCGACGTTCTTCTTGCGCTCCTCGGTGATGGTCATGCCGGCGGCGGCGAGGTCGCACTGGCCGGCGTTGAGGGAGCCACCGGTCTTGAAGTTCTCGAAGGGCTGGTCGACGATCGCCTGCTTCACGCCCAGGTCCTTCGCGACCAGGTCGATGAGGGAGACGTCGAAGCCCTGCACCTTGCCGTCGATCTCCGACTGGAAGGGCGGGTACGGCAGGTGGGTGCAGGTGGTGAGCTGCCCCGCCTTGACGACTTCGACGCCGCCGGCCGCGGTCTTCGTACCACCGCCGCCGTTGTCGTCGGAGGAGCAGCCGGCCACGAGCACCAGCCCGGCCGTCGCGGTGGTGGCGGCCAGAATGCGGGTCCGGCGCCCGAGGGTCGTCTTCACGGGGGGCCTCCTGTAAGGGAACTTTGGGTTCCGATTATAAGGAGAGGTTTGGGGCTCTCAAACCAAACCCATGGTTCGACGGTCGTTGGACCTAAGAAGTCGGGAGCTGCGCGGGGGTGCCGTACGGGGTGTTGGAGCACCCGGTTACCGCCCGGTTACGCTCGTGGAGTCGACCTTTGAGTGAAGAGAGTCCCGCCGTGACCCATCCCTTCCTGGACCTTGCCCCGCTGAGCGCCGCACGATTCGCCGCGATCGAGGACCGTGTGGCGCGGTTGCTGGAGACCGAGCAGGACGTCGTGATCATGCAGGGCGAGGCACTGCTGCCGCTGGAAGGGGCGATCCGCGGGACGGCCGGGCCCGGCACCACCGCGCTGAACGTGATCACCGGTCCGTACGGGGAGACCTTCGGGAGCTGGCTGCGTGACTGCGGCGCGACCGTGATCGATCTGGCGGTGCCCTTCCATACGGCGGTCACGGCGGACCGGATCCGGGAGGCCTTCGCCGAGCACCCGGAGATCGACTTCGTGTCGCTGGTGCATGCCGAGGCGGCGACCGGCAACACCAATCCCGTCGCCGAGATCGGCGAGGTCGTGCGGGCGCACGGGGCGCTGTTCTATCTGGACGCGGTGGCGTCGATCGGGGCCGAGCCGGTGCTGCCGGACGCGTGGGGTGTGGACCTGTGCGTCATCGGGGCGCAGAAGGCGATGGGCGGGCCGGCCGGGGTGTCGGCGGTGTCGGTGAGCGAGCGCGCGTGGGCGCGGATGGCGGCGAATCCCGGGGCGCCGCGGCGGTCGTATCTGTCGCTCCTGGACTGGAAGGAGCGGTGGGTCGACGGCGGCCGGAAGGCGCTGCTCCATGCGCCGGCCCAGCTGGAGATGCTGGCGCTGGAGGCGTGCATGGAGCGGATCGAGGCGGACGGGCTGGAGACGGTGATGGGCCGGCACCGGGCCGCCGCGCTGGCTGCTAGGGCGGGGGCTGTGGCGATGGGTGGGGGGCTGGAGCCGTACGTGTACGACGTGCGGGAGGCGGCTCCGGTGGCTACGACGTTGCGGGTGCCGGGCGGGGTGGTGGCGTCGGAGGTGGTGGCTCGGGCGCTGGAGTCGGAGCCGGGGTTGCCGTTGGCCGCGGGCGGGGGTGCGCTGGCCAAGGAGATGATCCGGGTCAATCACTACGGGGTGGATGCGACGGTGGAGGCTGTGCGGGCGAGTTTGGCGGCGGTCGGTGCCGCGCTGGCGGAGCGGGGGGTCGGGGTGGATGTGGAGGGTGCTTTGCGTGCGGTGGCGGACCCTCGGCCCTGAACCGGGGGCGGGTCATCTCGCGCGCATGGCGCTCGCCGTTGTTCCCGTGCGTTCTCGGAGCAGGATTCCGAGTGTGTTGGCGTGTTCGTAGCCGACCTTGCGGGCGATGACCTCCAGGGGGAGGTCCGTGGTCCGCAGGAGGTGTGAGGCTCGTTCGACGCGCAGGTCCTGGACGAAGCCGACGGGTGAGGTGCCCAGGGTGCGGCGGACGGTCCGTTGGAGGGTGCGTTCGCTGACGCCGATGGCCCGTGCCGCGTCGGCGATCGAGAGGGGCTGATCGAGGTGGCCGCGGGCCCAGCGCTCGAAGGCGGCCAGCGTCGGGTCGCTCTGCGCGAGCGCCGAGGAAATCGCGTAGGCCGCCTGTGAAGGGCGTTCGTCGACGACCAGATAGCGGGCGACCAGCTCGGCGAGGGCCGGGCTGGTCATCCGTACGATCGCGAGCGCGAGGTCGACGTGCCCGAAGGCGGCCCCCGCGGTGGTGACACCGCCCGACGAGGTGACCATGCGGGTCTGGTCGACCGTCACCGCGGGGTAGCGCTTGCGGAAGTACGGTGCGAGCCACCAGCTCGTCGTCGCGTCCAGGCCGTCGAGGACTCCCGACTCGGCCAGCAGGAAGGTGCCCGTGCAGGCGGAGGCCACGGGCGTGCCGCGTTCGCGCGCGGCGGCCACCAGGCGCCGTACGGGGGCGGCGGCCGGACCGGAGACATGGGCGATCAGCGCGTCGGGGCGCCGCTCCGCCAGCGCGGGCACCACCAGCAGATCCGCTTCCTCGGCGGTGCTGACGGGGGCGGCCTCGACCACGTGCCCCGCGCCCGTACGGATCCGTCGGCGGAAGCCGATCGTGGTGACGTTCCAGGCGGGCGGCGGCTGAGGCAGCTCGCCCCGCATGCTGTTCGCCCCCTGGAGGACATCGAGCAGGGCGGCGAGCCCGGAGTCGAAGACACCGTCGTATGCGAGCACAGCTACGTCCATGACGGAAACGATATCGAAGGCGTCGTTTCCGACACTGTGGCGAGCGGCCCGGGCGGCCTAGATTCTGAGGTGTCCGGACGAAATCCGGCGCCCGGTACCGGCGCCCGCCCTCATGAAGTCCACACCACGGGAGTGCACCTTGAACAACTTCGGACTGCTGGCACGGATCGAGGCCAGGCCCGAGTACGCCGACAAGGTCGAGGCCCTGCTGCGGGACGCGCTGCGGCTCGCGGAGCAGGAGGACCACACCGTGACCTGGTTCGCGTTCCGGCAGAGCGCGACCACCTTCGGGGTCTTCGACACGTTCGCCGACGAGGACGGGCGCAACGGCCATCTGCAGGGCAAGATCGCCGCCGCCCTCATGGACGTCGCCGAGACCATGCTCAGCGAGGCCCCGGACATCCGGCCCGTCGACCTCCTGGCGGTCAAGCTTCCCTGACATGCGGACATACATCGACAGCGAGCCCCGAAGCGGGGTCATTAAGGGACGGGAAAGCACTATGGCGCACCCCGCCACGCACTACCGCAGCACGGTCGGCGACGCATCCGTCGGCGGCGTCCCGGGCATCGAGCTGGCCCGTATGAGCCTGGACGGGCGTCTGCCCGAAGCCCCGATCTGCGGGACCCTCGGCTTCCGGCTCGTCGAGGTCGACGAAGGGCGGGCCGTCTTCGACGGCGAGCCCGGGGACCACCTCCTCAACCCCATGGGCACGGTCCACGGCGGCTATATGGCCACCCTTCTCGACTCCGCCCTGGGCACCGCGGTACTGACCGCGCTGCCGGCCGGCCGCGCGTACACCACCGTTCAGCTCGGTGTGAACCTGGTGAGGCCGGTGCTGCACACGACCGCGACACTGCGCTGCACGGGCATCGCGGTCCATGTCGGCCGGACCACCGCGACCGCGGAGGCGCGGATCGTCGGGGCGGCCGACGGCAAGCTGTACGCCCACGGGACGGCCACCTGCGCCGTCTTCGCGCTGCCGGGGACGGGCTGACCCATGAACGGCACGCGTCGGACCACGGTCGTCAACATGAAGGGTCATCGCGACGACCCGCAGTACGCGGACGTCGTCTACGTCGGCCGCGCGATGCACCGCGGCGGATGGCACCTGGAGGGCTCCCCGCTCGCCAGTCCCTTCCGGCCGGGCCCGGACGGCACCCGGGAGGCGGTGGTCGACAAGTACCGCGCCCATCTGCTGAGCCGTCCGGATCTGCTCGCCCTGCTGCCCGCGCTCCGGGGCCGCAGGCTCGGCTGCTGGTGTGTCCCTGAGGCGTGCCACGCGCAGGTCATCGCCGAACTGGCCGACTCGGTCGAGTAGTTGTAGCGTGCGGGCCGGGACGGTCCCTGACTAGGGTCCGTCCCGGCCGGGCACCAGGCACGGCCCGCACGGCCTCACACCTCCGCCGTGCAGCGCTGGGCGACACCCAGCGCCGCCGCCATGATGCTCAGCTGCGGATTCACCTCCGGGCAGCTCGGCAGCACCGACCCGTCGGCGATCAGGACTCCGTGCACGCCGCGCAGACGCCCCTCCGGGTCGGCCGGCGAACGCTCGGCGTCCGCCCCGGCGGCGGCCGTACCCGTGGGGTGGAACGCGGACACGTGAAGCTGACGTACCGTCACCTTGTCGAGCAGCGCGTCCAGTTGGTTCGGCGTGCGGGCGCGCGGGCTCCGCGGTACGCCGGTCAGGACCTCCTCGGCGCCGGCCGCGAACAGCAGGCGGCCCATGGCGCGTTGGGCGCGCAGCAGGCGGCGGGCGTCGCGCGGTGCCAGGTCGTAGCGCAGCAGTGTGCGGTCCCGGCCGAGGACGCGGCCGGAGGGCCGGTCGGCGATCATGGCGCCGAGGGTGGCCAGTTGCTCCGTCCCTTCCACCTCGCGGCGCAGTTCGCGTCCGACGCCCGGCAGCACGAACGAACTCATGCCCGGGGGCGCCGCGGTGGCTTCGATCAGGATGCCGTCGGCGTGCAGTTCCTCCACTCCGACGCTCTGCAGGACGCTCTGCCAGCCCGTGACCGGGGTGCTGAAGCGGCCCGCGACGCTGATCGCGGGGTGCACGCTGAGGTTCCGGCCGATCCGGGGGTGTCCGCCGAGGCCGGAGCGGCGCAGCAGTTGCGGGGTCTGCAGGGCGCCGGCGGCGACCACGACCAGGGGACTGAGGATCTCCAGCTCGCTGCCGTCGGGGCGGCGGACCACCACTCCGGCGGTGTGTGGGTCGCCCGGCCGGTCGCGGTCGGTGAGGATGCGCAGCACGCGGGCGCCCGTCACGATCGCGGCGCCGGCCGCGCAGGCCTCGGGGAGCACGGAGAGCTGGACGCTCTGTTTGGCGCCGGTGGGGCAGCCGACGACACACTGGCAGGAGCCCTTGCAGCCGGGGGCGTTGCGGCGCAGCGGAGCCGCGGCCCAGCCGAGTTCCTTCGCGCCGGCGAGGGCGAGGAGTCCGTTGTTGCCGAGGACGTCCAGCGGTTGCCGGGCGACCCGCAGGGTGTGTTCCACCTCGTCGAGGAGGGTGTCGAAGCCTTCGGCGACGGCGAATCCGTAGCGGCCCCGCCAGCGTGCGAGGACGTCGTCCGGGGTGCGGTAGCAGGTGCCGGAGTTGACGACGGTGGTGCCGCCGACCGCGCGGCCGACGGGCAGGACGAGCGGAGGGTTGCCGAGGGCGATCGTGGCGCCGCCGTCCCGGTACAGGTCGGTGAAGCGGTCGAGCGGAGTTCTGCGTCCGAAGGACACGGTGGTGTGGTGGTCGCCCTCCTCGACGATGACGACGCGCATCCCCGCGCGGGCCAGGGTCCGGGCCGCCATGGCGCCGCCCGCGCCCGATCCGACGACGACGGCGTCGGCGGTGGAGCGCGACGGCCAGTCGCGGGAGGGGGTGCAGTCCAGCGGCGGATCGGCGGGGGCGGGCGCGGACGATACGGGGCCGTGGTGGAGCGTCCGTTCGGTGCCGGCGGCCAGCAGCACCGGCAACTTGACCGCGTCCAGGAGGGGCAGCAGGGCCCGGTGGGAGGCGAGTGACGCCATGACGTGCTCGCGTTCCGCCGCGCCGAGCGCGGACAGTCGGCGGCCCGTGCGGGCCAGGGCGTAGACGTTGATCGCCGTGGTCGCGCCGCGTATCGCCGTGCGTGCGGCGGCGGGCATGGCGTCCAGCAGAGTCTCGACGCGCCGCGGCACGGCCCGGGTCCACTCGGCGGTGCCGTCGTCCGCGAGCAGCGCCGCGGTGAGTGCCGTGAGACCGGAGGCGGTTGAGGGGGTCATCGGTCACCGACCTCCGCGTGGGCGGTGCCTGAAAGCCGCCAGGTGGCCTCCTGCCGCCATCTGCCCCACCAGCGTTCCAGGCTGACCACGGCGTCCGCGGTCTCGCTGTTGCGGCAGACCGCGCCGGAGCCGTCGGGGTCGGTGTAGTCGAGCGCCAGGGTCCGCTGCGGCGGCTGGGTCACCTTCACTCGTATACGGCGGCTACCCACGCGACCCGCGACCCGCCACTCGGGCAGGCCGATGTCCGCGCGGAACCGGCCGATTCCCGCCCAGCCGACGGCGGTGCGCTCCGCACGCCGGGGCCAGGGGCGTCCGTCGCGCAGCAGCCGCAGGAACACCAGCGGAGGGAGGCGGTCGAGTCCGCGTCGCATGGACACCGCCGCGACGATCTCCAGGACATCGCCGCCGCCGAGGTCCGCGTGGAGCCAGGCCCAGCGTCGGGCGTTGCCGTGGCCGTAGATCCGGGCGCTCGCGCCGGCCGCTCCGTCCAGCCGCAGTTCGTTGTCGCCGTACCGGACGGTGCCGCTGTAGCGGCAGCGGGCGGCGGGCAGCATGTGGCTGGCCGGCAGCAGGGGGCGGCGCCAGGACCAGCGGGGGAAGGTGTGCAGCGGCCCGCCCTGGGGTGTCTCGGTGAGCGACCAGGTGAACGGCCCCGCGGAGCCGGCGAGATGGCCGGGCTCGGCGCCGGCGGCGGCGTAGCCCTGTCGATGCTCCGTCCACGGTACGGGGCCGAAGCGGGCGTGCTCGGCGGGGCCGTCCTTGGGGAACACGGCGACCCAGCCGTGGGCGTAGGCGCCGGAACCGTCGGTGGGCGCCACGACTTCGTGGTGCAGCCAGACTCCGGAGCCGGTCGCCGGGTCGGACAGGGTCGTGTACCAGACCTCCGTGCGCCCCGGCTTTCCGTCCCAGCGCGACGCCAGGTCCTGCCCGGCGGTGGACGCGACCGCGCGTGGGAAGCGGAAGCTCGCGAGAAAGGGCAGCAGGCCGGTGGTGAGGGGGAAGCGCAGGGTGCCCTCGCCCACGCGCTCGCCGTCCTCGTACAGGGTGTACGGCAGCACCGTCATCGACCTCACCGGATGTGCGGGTGAGATGGACTTCCAGCCGTCGAGCACCAGCCGCCGCCCTTCCATGGCGAAGGTGATCCGGTAGCGGATCCTGCGGCGGGCCAGGGGCGAGATCTCCAACTCGCCCTGGGCGTCGGCGTCGTCCGCCCGCCCCGCCATCCGCACCCGTCCCGTCAGTCGCGCCCGCGTCGTGCGGTGGGGCAGCAGCACGGTGTCGGCCCGGACCACGAGGTCCAGTCGCACAGGGCGGTCGCGATCCTCGTCGCCCATCCGCACCCGGCCCAGCATCGTCTCCTGGAACACCGTCCCCCGCGCGATCACCGGGCAGCGTCCCGGCGTTCGCCGGCGCGTGCCAGCCCTTCGAGCATGATGCGTTCCGTCGCCGACAGGTAGGCGCCCGCGGCGACGCGCGCCGCTTCCTGGTCGCCGGCGGCGACGGCCTCGACGACAGGTGCCAGCCGGTCATGGGCGGCCCGGGCGTCCAGGAACGGGTCGACCAGCGCCGCGCGCACCGGCAGGTAGGCGTTGAACAGGGTGTTGGTCAGCAGGACGTACACCCGGTTGCCGGTGGCGCGGGCGAGCGCCCGGTGCACCTCGGCGTCCGCGAGCTGCACGTCCTCGCCGTCGTCCGCGTCCCTGACGGCCGCCGTCAGCGAACGCAGTTCGGCGACCTGGGCCGTGGTGGCGCGGGTGGCGGCACGCTCCGCGATCAACGCTCCGATGCTGCGGCGTACTTCGAAGATCTCCCCGATCCAGTCCGGGCTGTGCCGCACCAGCATCGGCAGCAGATCCGCCCCGCCGAGCCGCAGGAAGTCCCGGACCCGGGTGCCCACCCCGTGCCGCGTCTCCAGCAGCCCGGCGTGCACCAGCCGGCCGAAGGCGTGCTTCAGCGTGGTGCGGTTGACTCCGAACTCGTCGGCGAGTTCACGTTCGGGAGGCAGATAGCTCCCGGCCGGATGACGCCCGGCGAGAATGTCCTCGCGCAGCCGCTTCTCCAGAACGTCGACGGTGGTCTCGCGCGGCAGTGCGCCCATCCCGGCCCCCAGCCAGCCAGTGGATCAGTGACTGAGCCACTGAACCATTTGATGAGACACCGCGTCAACAAGCCGGACACCGAAGACCCACACGCAGGCACGGCAGCCGCCGCTACGAGATCAACTCCCCCGAAATTCGCCGGCCGCTGAAAGCCGTACCCCCGCCGAGCCCCCGTGCCACCCTCTCCGTATGACCGCCGACACACCTCGAACCCTCCCCGACGGCCGCCCCATCCCCCTGCTGACCGGCCCCGAGCACCCCATGCTCGAAAGCTGGCTCGACTTCCATCGCGCCACCCTGGAGCTCAAGTGCGCGGGACTGGACGACACACAGCTGCGGCTCACTCCCGCCGAGCCGTCGGAGCTGACGCTGCTCGGACTGGTGCAGCATCTCGCGGAGTGTGAGCGGAACTGGTTCCAGCGGGTGGTGGGCGGGCTCGACGTACCGCCGGTGTACGGGGCGGGGAACGTGAGCGGTTACGCCCTCGAACCCGGGCACGGGGGCGACGCGGCGCTCGGTGTGTGGCGGCGGGAGATCGCCCGGGGCCGGGAGGTGTGTGCCGGGCGGTCACTGGAGAGTGTGGGGCTGATCACGGACGGGCCGATGGCCGGGGTCGGGGTCAGTCTGCGATGGGTGCTCATCCACATGATCGAGGAGTACGCCCGGCACAACGGCCACGCCGATATTCTGCGAGAACGCATCGACGGTGTTACCGGAGCCTGAATTCAGCGTAATTCTGGAATTCTTTTACGGACAGCTTCCCGTCTTCTTCTGCCCGCTTTCTCCGAACCTAAACGCAAAGATTTCGCGAACACCAACCTGACTAATTCGGGCAGGTCTCGTGAGAGTTACATGGCTGTGACGCGTTCCACACCCCGCCCGTTTTGTGCGGTATTACGGGGGCAAAAGGTGCGTTTCATAGCTCCTGAGCGACTCCCCTCACGCCCGCGTGATAACACATCCCGCCCCGGCACGTAACCCTGCACGGCCGTGCAATTTTGAATTTCGCTCGGTAAATTCAATTCGCATGACTGCCGCACAAGCAGACCTGCGAATCGACCGTCCGGCGGTGGCCGACGGGGCCGCGCTGTGGCGTATTGCCAGAGACTCCGAAGCCCTCGACCTCAACTCGTCGTACAGCTATCTGCTGTGGTGCCGTGACTTCGCCGGCACGTCGGCCGTCGCGCGCGACGAGCGCGGCGAGCCGGTCGGCTTCATCACCGGATACGTACGGCCGGAGCGTCCGCACACCCTGCTCGTCTGGCAGGTGGCCGTGGACGACGCGTACCGCGGCCGCGGGCTCGCCGCCTCGCTGCTCGACGGCCTGGTCGCGCGGGTCGGCGCCGAGTACGGCGTCACCGGCATCGAGACCACCATCACGCCCGGCAACACCGCCTCCGAGCGGCTGTTCGGCTCCTTCGCGGAGCGGCACGGCGCCGCCCTGGAGCGCGAGGTGCTGTTCCCCACCAGCCTGTTCCCGGACGGACCGCACGACCCCGAAGTCCTGTACCGCATCGGTCCCCTGTCTCTCTGACCTTCCCCCCCCCACGTAACGAGGAGCGATTCGTCGTGACCATCACCCAGCCCGACCTCAGCGTCTTCGAGACCCTGGAGTCCGAAGTGCGCAGCTACTGCCGAGGCTGGCCCACCGTCTTCGACCGTGCCCGCGGCAGCCGCATGTACGACGAGGACGGCCACGAGTACCTGGACTTCTTCGCCGGCGCCGGCTCGCTGAATTACGGCCACAACAACCCGGTCCTGAAACGGGCGTTGATCGACTACCTGGAGCGGGACGGCGTCACGCACGGGCTCGACATGTCCACCAGCGCCAAGCGGGCCTTCCTGCAGACCTTCCAGGACCTGGTGCTGCGGCCGCGTGACCTGCCGTACAAGGTCATGTTCCCGGGTCCCACGGGGACGAACGCCGTGGAGTCGGCACTGAAGCTGGCCCGGAAGGTGAAGGGGCGCGAGGCCATCGTGTCGTTCACCAACGCCTTCCACGGAATGTCCCTCGGCTCGCTCGCCGTCACCGGCAACGCCTTCAAGCGAGCCGGCGCCGGGATCCCGCTGGTGCACGGCACGCCCATGCCGTTCGACAACTACTTCGACGGCACGGTCGAGGACTTCCTGTGGTTCGAGCGGCTCCTGGAGGACCAGGGCTCGGGCCTCAACAAGCCGGCCGCCGTGATCGTCGAGACCGTGCAGGGCGAGGGCGGCATCAACGTCGCGCGTCCCGAGTGGCTGCGCGCGCTCGCCGAGCTGTGCGAGCGCCAGGACATGCTGCTGATCGTCGACGACATCCAGATGGGCTGCGGGCGCACGGGTGCGTTCTTCTCGTTCGAGGAGGCGGGCGTCACCCCCGACATCGTCACCGTGTCCAAGTCCATCAGCGGCTACGGACTGCCCATGTCGCTGTGCCTGTTCAAGCCCGAGCTTGACATCTGGGAGCCGGGCGAGCACAACGGCACCTTCCGCGGCAACAACCCCGCCTTCGTCACGGCCACCGCCGCCCTGGAGATGTACTGGGCCGACGGTTCCGCGATGGAGAAGCAGACCCGGGCGCGCGGCGAGCAGGTCGAGCAGGGGCTGATCGCCATCTGCGAGGAGAACCTCGCCGACGTCAAGGAGTACCGGGGCCGCGGGCTGGTGTGGGGCATGGAGTTCCACGACAAGGAGCGGGCCGGCCGGGTGGCGCGGCGCGCCTTCGAGCTCGGGCTGCTCATCGAGACGTCCGGCCCGGAGAGCGAGGTCGTCAAACTGCTCCCCGCCCTCACCATCACCCCGGACGAGCTCGACGAGGGCCTGCGCGTCCTCGCCCGCGCCGTCCGCGAGACCGCCTGACCAACCCCTCAGCACAGAGAACACCACCACCAAGGAGGCAGGGCAGCACCGTGATCGTCCGTTCGTTCAAGGAGATCGAAGGCACCGAGCGCCATGTGAAATCGGCGTCCGGCACCTGGGAGAGCAAGCGCATCGTCCTCGCCAAGGAGAGGGTCGGCTTCTCGTTGCACGAGACGATCCTGTACGCGGGTACGGAGACGTCGATGTGGTACGCGAACCACATCGAGGCCGTCGTCTGCGTCGAGGGCGAGGCCGAGCTGACCGACCACGAGACCGGGCGGACGCACACGATCACGCCCGGAACCATGTACCTCCTGGACGGGCACGAGCGGCACACGCTGCGGGTCAAGCGGGACTTCCGCTGCATCTGTGTCTTCAACCCGCCCGTGACCGGCCGGGAGGACCACGACGAGAACGGGGTGTACCCGCTGCTCACCGAGCCCGAGGAGGTGTGAGAAACCCATGACCACCGCCATCACCGGAAACGTCACCGATCTCTATCCCAGCCGCGGCGCCACCGAGGTGTCGACGCCGCGTCAGGACCCTGTCGTGTGGGGCTCCCCCGACACACCGGGCCCGATCGCGACCACCGACCTGCAGTCCTTCGAGCGCGACGGCTTCCTCGCCATCGACCAGCTCATCACCGATGACGAGGTCGCGGTCTACGCGCAGGAGCTGGAGCGGCTGGTCACCGACCCGGGGATCCGCGCGGACGAGCGCTCGATCGTCGAGCCGAAGTCCAAGGAGATCCGGTCCGTCTTCGAAGTGCACAAGATCAGCGAGGTGTTCGCGCGTCTGGTGCGTGACGAGCGGGTCGTCGGCCGGGCGCGGCAGATCCTCGGCTCGGACGTGTACGTCCACCAGTCGCGGATCAACGTCAAGCCGGGCTTCGGGGCCAGTGGCTTCTACTGGCACTCCGACTTCGAGACCTGGCACGCCGAGGACGGTCTGCCGAACATGCGGACGGTGTCCGTCTCGATCGCGCTGACCGAGAACTACGACACCAACGGCGGGCTGATGATCATGCCCGGCTCGCACCGGACCTTCCTCGGGTGCGCCGGGTCCACGCCGAAGGACAACTACAAGAAGTCCCTCCAGATGCAGGACGCGGGCACGCCCTCGGACGAGGCGCTGACCAAGATGGCCTCCGAGTACGGCATCAAGCTCTTCACGGGCAGGGCCGGTTCGGCGACCTGGTTCGACTGCAACTGCATGCACGGCTCCGGCGACAACATCACACCGTTCCCGCGCAGCAACGTGTTCATCGTCTTCAACAGCGTCGAGAACACGGCCGTGGAGCCCTTCGCGGCTCCGGTACGCCGGCCGGAGTTCATCGGCGCCAGGGACTTCACCCCGGTGAAGTGACCCTCCCGTGAGGTGACCTCACAGCCACGCCAGCGACGCGGCCCGCCCAGTACCTTCCGGACGGCGGCCGCGTCGCTGGCTTTTCCCCTGTGCACGCCCCGGCGGCGTCACCGGCCGGGGGTCCGGGGGTTGTCCCCCGGGAGAACACAGCATCGGCGCGAGGGACTTCACCCCGGTGAAGTGACCCTCCCGTGAGGTGACCTCACAGCCACGCCAGCGACGCGGCCCGCTCCAGTACGTTTTGTACGGCGGCCGCGTCGCCCGTGGCGCCTCTCGGTACTGCTTCCGGGGCGTACCTTCCGCCGAGCAGTAGGCAGAAGTCGACCGGTTCCAGGGCGAGTTCGGCCTGTACGGGCTCGTCCTCGGAGCCCAGCACCCATTCCTCGCCTCCGGTGACCGAGAGGAGCACCGGGGGCGCGCTGGGGCCCAGGGCCAGGCCGAGGACGCGGACGGCCAGGCGGACCAGCTGCCAGAGGTGTTCCTGCGGCGGCGGGGGGACGGAAAGGCCCAGAGCGCGGCCGATGTCGTCGGTGTGGATCCACGTCTCGAAGGCGCGCACCAGGAAGTGGTCCGCGACGGGCAGCCGCATCCCCATCAACGTCACGGCACGTGCGGCGAGTTCCGGATCGCGGGCCTCGGGCGCGGCGAGCAGCCGGTCCGCCTGCGCGGCCCAGTCGGCCACGGTCTCCTCGGGCGTACGGCCGTGTTCATGGGCGATGACATCGGCGGTACGGCGGTTCCAGGCGTCCTCCCAGGGCGTGTCCTTCGCGATCGGCGAGGGCGGCACACGCGAGTCGATGCCGAGCCGGGCGGCCAGGTGCTCGTCGGCGGCGAGAAGGTGGGCGACGGTGGCGTGCGCGTCCCAGTCGTGCACGACCGGCGTGGCCCAGCGGTCCGCCAGCTCCGGCAGCAGCGCCTTGAGCCCGGCGACCGCGGCGGCGTAGGCGGCGGCGTGCCCGGCGACACGAGGGAGAGCCGGCCGGGTGCGCAGGGCGAGGGACAGCGCCCCGTCGGCCGGCGGCCCGGGAGCCTCCAGCGGCGGCCCGTCCAGCAGTCGTACCGTCCCCCGCAGCCGTGCCGCCCGCGCCGCACAGCTCTCGCACTCGGCGAGGTGCGGCCGGACCGTCTCCTCCTCGGCCGGGTCGAGTGCGCCGAAGGCCCAGGCCGCCAGCAGGTCACGTATCGCCGCGTGATCGTCGGTCATCGCGTGCCTCCTCCCGCTGCCGCTGCTGCGCGAGTACCCCTTCTCGCCATCATGCGCCCCTTTCGAGCGCCGGGTCCGGCGGGTCGGCCAAAGTTTCCGCCAAGGCGCGCAGGGCGGTGCGCAGCCGGGTCTTGGCCGTGCCCTCCGGTATCCCCAGCTCCACGGCGGCCTGCCGGTAGGTGCGGCCGGCGAAGTAGGCGAGGTGCACGACCTCCCGTTGCGGCTGCGGGAGTTCGGCGAGGGCGGTGTGCAGCAGGAGGGAGCGCTCCCGGTCGACGACCGTCTCGTCGGGGCCGGGCCCGGCGTCGGGTATGGCCTGGAGCGCGGAGTCGTCGGCTCCGGCGGCCTTGCGGTGCCGGGCCTCGCCGCGGACCCAGTCCACGGCCCGCCGGTGGGCGAGCACGGACAGCCAGGTGCGCAGCGAGCCACGGCGCGCGTCGTAGGTGTACGGCCGGCTCCACAGATGGGCGAAGACCTCCTGCGCCACATCCTCGGCGGCGGCCGGAGACCGGGTGACCCGCACCGCGACGCGCCGCACCAGCCCGCCGTACGCCGCGTACACCTCGGCCAGCGCGGACCCGTCGCCGTACACCAGCCGCCGGTGCACCTCCGCGTCGGCAGTCGGCTCTACGGACGTATCGCCCGTGGACTCCACCGGCACCACCACCCCTGGTGCCCTTCCTAGGGCCTGTCGTTTGGATCAGGCCGGCTGAGAGAGACTGCGCCTCTCAACCGCCCGAGCGGGGTCTGGTGCGTGCAGCTGCAAGGCGGAGGACGGAGTCGACGCGATGGGGGTCCCCCCGCTCGAGCGAAGTCGAGAGTGGGGGAGTCGGCGACTGACGACAACGCGGCAGATGTGCGTGCCAGGCCCCGCGACGCCGGCATGATCCAAACGACAGGTCCTAGTACTGCAACGGTGCTTG
>NZ_JBVKCZ010000040.1:0-93798 GCF_055634335.1 Streptomyces sp. NPDC111802
CCCGCCCACAACCTGACACCAGCATGGTCCCCACCCATGACCACACCAACGAGCGAACTGGCCAGCAGTCACGGCAAGCACCGTTGCAGTACTAGCGTCCCGGGCGGGCCCGCGCCAGTGGTTCAGGCGGACAGCACGTCGAGCAGCCGGTCGACGTCCGCCGGGGTGTTGTAGAGGTGGAAGGCGGCGCGCAGGTTGCCCGCCCGGTCGGAGACCTCGATCCCGGCCGCGCTCAGCTCGGGCTGGCGGTGGCCGAGGCCGGGCACGGAGACGATGGCCGAGCCGGGCGACGGCACCGGTTCGTGGCCGAGACCGGCCAGCCCCTCGCGGAAGCGGTCGGCGAGAGCCAGGTCGTGGGCCTGGATGGCGGCCACGCCCAGTTCCTCGATCAGCTCCAGGGACGCGCGCAGCGCGGCGTGGCTGAACAGGCTGGGGCTGATGTCGAAGCGGCGGGCGGAGTGGGCCAGGTCCTCGACGGGGCCGTAGCAGCTGTCCCAGGGCAGCTCACCGGCGACCCAGCCGGCCAGCAGCGGGGTCAGCCCGCCGAAGTCCTCCGGGACGACGCAGAACGCGGCCCCGTGCGGGCCCATGAGCCACTTGAAGCCGACCGCGGCGACGAAGTCGTGCTCGCCGGCCTCCAGCGGCAGCCATCCGGCCGACTGGGAGGCGTCGACGTAGGTGCGCGCCCCGTGCTCCAGGGCCGCCGCGCGCACCGCGGGCAGGTCGGCGATCCGGCCGTCGGCGGACTGCGCGGCGCTGACCGCGACCAGGGCGGTGTCCGGGCGGACGGACTCGGCGAGGCGCTCCAGCGGGACGGCGCGCACCTTGAGGTCGGCGCGCATGTAGAAGGGGTTCACGAGGGACGAGAAGTCGGCCTCGGCGGTGAGGACTTCGGCGCCCGCGGGCAGCGACGCGGCGATCAGCCCGCCGTACTCGGCGACCGAGGCGCCGGTCGCGACCCGCTGCACGGGCACGCCCGCCAGCCGAGCGAAGGAGGCACGGACGGCCTCCACGTCCTCGTACAGCGGGCCGAGCGGCGTGCCCTCGGCCCGCATCCGCACGGCCCGCTGCAGGGCGGTGACGGCGCGGGCCGGCAACAGGCCGTTGCTCGCGGTGTTGAGATAGACGTTCTTCGGGGCGAACTCGGCGCCGACGAGGCTCTCGAAGGTCTCCATGGCTCCACTGTGGGCCCTGAACACCTATCAGTCCATTGCGATTCTTTGCGTGGTTTCGCCAAGGAACGCTTATAGATGGCCCCGAACCGCGCCTTCGCCCAGCGGCTCAGCAGCCCGGCGGCTCAGCGCTGCGGCACCGCGCACCCGTCGGGACCGCACGCGTCCGCGTCACCCTGGTCGAGGAGCCGCAGCGGCGGCCGCTCGCCCCACGCCTGCGTCAGCGCCCGCTCGAAGACCTCGGCGGGCTGGGCGCCGGAGACGCCGTACTTGCGGTCGAGGACGAAGAACGGCACGCCCGTGGCGCCGAGCTGCGCGGCCTCGCGCTCGTCGGCGCGGACGTCGTCGGCGTAGGCGTCCGGGTCGGCCAGCACCTTGCGGGCGTCCTCGGCGTCGAGGCCGGCGGCGACCGCCAGCTCCACGAGCCGCTCGTCGCCCTCGGAGAACACGGACCGCTCCTCGGCGAAGTTCGCCCGGTAGAGGATCTGGATCAGCTCGTCCTGCCTGCCCTGTTCCTTGGCGAAGTGCAGCAGCCGGTGCATGTCGAAGGTGTTGCCGTGGTCGCGGCCCTCGGTGCGGTACTCCAGACCCTCCGCGGCGGCCTGCGTGCCGAGGTTCTCCTCACCGGCCTGCGCCTGTGCCGCGCTCATGCCGTACTTCTTCGTGAGCATGGTGATCACGGGCTGGATGTCGCCCTTGGCGCGCCCCGGGTCCAGCTCGAAGGAGCGGTGCACCACCTCCACCTGCTCGCGGTGCGGGAAGGCCTCGAGCGCCTTCTCGAAGCGGGCCTTGCCCACATAGCACCAGGGGCAGGCGATGTCGCTCCAGATCTCGACGCGCATGTCTTCGGCTCTCTCCAGGTCGTACGGGATGCGGAGACCCCCTCCGCCTGATGTATGAACGTTCAAACAGCGCCGTTCATTCCCGTCCCTCGTCCCCCTCCCTCGTCCCCCTCCCTCGTTCCCCGCCCTCACTCCCCCGCCGAGGAGAAGCGCAGATTCAGATGGTGATCCCCCTCGGCGGGCGGGTTGTCCGGGTCCGGGATCCAGCCCTGGCGGGCGTAGAAGGCCTGGGCGCGGCGGTTGTCGACATGCACGTCGAGCAGGGCCGTGCGCTTGCCGTCGGCCCGCCACTCCTCCGCGCAGGCCGTGTGCAGGGCCGTACCGACGCCGCGGCCCCAGTGCTCGGGGTCGACATGGAACTGGAACAGCTTGACCGTGTCGGCGGGGGCGCCCTCGGGGGTGCGGAAGGAGGCGAGCCCGATGATGCGGCTCTCCTCCACGACGCACAGCACATGCCCGTCCGGCCGCGCGATCGCGCCCTGCCAGGCGGCGAGCCAGTCGGTGCCGTCCTGCGGCAGTCCTTCGGGGTAGTAGGTCGCCCGGGCGCGTGCGTGCAGGGCGGCGACCGTCTCCGCTTCGGCGGGCAGGACGGTACGGATCACCCGGGTTCCGGTCGCTCTGTCGCTGATCATGCAACGGAGGACGTGCCCTCGACCGCCCCGGTTCCGAGCCGGCTGAACTGCGCCCGGTACGCGCTCGGCGTCAGCCCCGTTCGGCGGACCAGATGCCCGCGCAGCGAGTCGGCGGTACCCAGGCCGCAGGCACGGGCCACCTGGTCCATGGGCAGCGCGGTGGTCTCGAGCAACTCCTTGGCGCGCTCGATGCGCTGATGCAGCAGCCACTGCAACGGGCTCACCCCGCTCTCGGCGTGGAAGCGGCGGGTGAGGGTGCGGACGCTGACGCCGGCCTGGCGGGCCAGGTCGGTGAGGGTGAGCGGCTTGTCGAGGTTGCGCATGGCCCAGCCGCGGGTGTCGGCGCAGGCGTTGCCGCGCTCGGGCGGCAACGGGGTCTGGGTGAACTGGGTCTGGCCGCCGGGCCGTACGGGCGCGACGAGGGCACGCCGGGCCACCTCGTTGGCGACGGCGGCGCCGTAGTCGGTGCGGATGATGTGCAGGCACAGGTCGATGCCGGCGGCGTAGCCGGACGAGGTCAGATACGGCCCGTCCTGGACGTACAGCACGTCTCCGCGCAGGTCGACGCGCGGGTACCGGCGGTGCAGCTCCTCGGCGTGCGCCCAGTACGTCGTGGCCCGGCGGCCGTGCAGCAGGCCCGCCTCGGCGAGTTGGAAGGCGCCGGTGCACAGGGACGCGATCCGCCTGCCGTCGGCGGCCGCCTCACGGACCGCGCTCACGATCCGCGACTCCGGCTCGAAGGGCTCCCCGGTCCCCGCCACGAGCACGGTGTCCGCCTCGCGCACGGCGTCGAGTCCGTGCCGTACGTACAGGTCGAGTCCGCCGGTGGTGGGCACCGGTCCCGGCTCGGCCGCGCAGATGACCACCTCGTAGCCGGGCCGCCCGGCCACCTCGACCTTGCCGAACAGCATCTCCGGGATGGCGAGGTTGAACATCGCGACGGGCGAGGGCGCGACGACGGCGATGCGGTGCGGGGCGAGCGGACGGGGCATGGCCAGAACCTCCGGGTGCATGGCATTCCGGCCACTACTGTACGGCGGCGGAGATGCGCAGGCTGGGGGCATGTCGATGAACATGACGCGCCGCGGCGATCAACTCGCCCATTCCCAGGGTGAGTCGACCCCGAAGGCCAGGGAATCCAAGACGCCCTCCGCCGCCCTCACCCTCACCGCCGGACTGCTCGGCTTCGCCCTCGTCTGCCTCGACGCGTCCATCGTGAACGTGGCCCTGCCCGCGATCGGTTCCTCCCTCGGCGGCGGGATGTCCGGCCTCCAGTGGGTCGTCGACGCCTACACGCTGGCCTTCGCCGCGCTGATGCTGTCCACCGGGGCGTTCTCGGACCGGGCGGGCGCGAGCCGGGCGTACGCGCTCGGTGCCGCCGTCTTCACGCTCGCTTCGGCGGCCTGCGGTCTGGCGCCGAACCTGCCCGCCCTGATCGGCGCGCGGGTCGTGCAGGGCGTCGCGGCGGCGGTCGTGCTGCCGGCCTCGCTGGCGCTGGTGCGGCAGGCGTACGCCGATCCGGCGCGGCGGGCCCGTGCGGTGGCCATATGGGCGGCGGGCGGTTCGGCGGCGGTGGCGCTGGGCCCGGTGGTGGGCGGCGCGCTCACCACGGCCTGGGACTGGCGCGGGATCTTCTTCGTCAATCTGCCGGTGGGCGCCCTGATCCTCGCGCTGCTGGTCCGGGCCCCGCGTTCGCGACGCCGTCCGGCCCCGCTGGACCTGCCCGGTCAGGTGACGGCGGTGGTGGCGCTCACGGCACTGACGTTCGCGGTGATCGAGGGCGGCACGGCGGGCTGGGCGGCGCTTGCGGTGGCCCTCGCGGCCATCGCCTTGTTCCTCCGCGTCGAGGCACGCCGGCCGCACCCGGTCGTCCCGCTCGGCCTGTTCCGCAACCGGACCGTCGCCGTGACGGTGGCCGCCGGGGCGGCGGTCAGCGTCGCCTTCTACAGCATGGTGTTCGTCTTCTCGCTCTTGTTCCAGCAGGTCCAGGGCCGTTCGGCGCTCCAGGCCGGGCTGATGTTCCTGCCGATGACGGGCCTGATCGCGGTGACGAACGTGGTCGCGGGCAAGCTCGCGGGCCGCCACGGCGCCCGGCTGCCCATGGTGCTGGGGCAGGGCCTGGCCGTCGTGGGACTGCTCATGACGCTGTACGTCGACGCCGGCACTCCTGCGGTCCTGGTGGCCCTGCTCCTCGTCCCGATGGCGCTGGGCTGCGCGCTCACGGTGCCGCCGCTGACGGCAGCCATGATGGACGCCGTGCCGGCCGAGCGGGCGGGCCTGGCGGCCGGCGTGCTCAACGCGGCCCGGCAGATGGCGGGGGCGTTGGGCATCGCCGTCTTCGGGGCGCTGATCTCCGACGGCTTCGTGGCGGGGATGCGGCTGAGCGTGGTCGTCAGCGCGGCCCTGCTCACGGTGACGGGCCTGCTCAGCTTCCGTCTCGCAGGTCCTTCGGCCAGTTCGGCCTGAACTCGAGGTGGTCGTACGTCACCACGCACCCCTCCCCCAGCGGCGACTGCGTCATGAAGCCGACGAGGGCCGCGCCGGTCTCCTTCTCGTCGCCGAGGGTGAACAGCCGGACGAAGGTCCATCGCTCGCCGTCGCGGGAAGCGTGGAAGGCGAAGGCGCGGCCGGTGCGGCTCACCCGAAGCCACACCGAACTCCCCTCCACGGTGAAGGAGTTGGCGTCGTCGGAGTGGCCCCGGGTGACGACCGTGCAGACCGTGGGCACGTCCGGGGAGTACTCCAGGCACAGCTTGGCCCAGGCCCGCTCGCCGACATGGACGTACAGGACCCCGGCGTCGAAGGCGCCCGCGAATCCGACGGTGACCCGGGCTATCAGCTGGAAGTCGCCCTCGGGCGCGCCGAGCAGCCGGGGCGCGTCGGAGGCCGGGTCCAGGGCCTCCCCGGTGGGCGGCACGAAACGGTCCTGCCGGGGGCCGGCCCAGCCGCTGAGGATGCCGTCCTCGTAGGCCCAGTGGCCGTCGGGGCCGTATGTGCGGAGCAGGAAGGGCAGTTCGGGAAGTTCCACGTCCATGCGGGGATTCTTCCAGGCGGGGCCCGGCGCCGGGTGGCCGAGGGTGGTCCCGGTCAGCGCGACTGGAGCGCGTCCAGGGCCACGGCCTGGGCGATGGCGAGGCGCAGGTCCAGATCGGGCGAGGCCACGTCGAGCAGATAGCGGTCGCGCAGCCCGATCTTCTTGTCGACCTTCATCACGGCCTTGTCGCCCGAGGCGAAGTCGAAGTGGTACGGCCACACGAACGGTATGAAGTCGAGCGGCAGCAGCTCCCAGACCCGGCGCAGCACGGCCACGGCCCGGTTGCGCTCCTGTCCGACGGCCGAGACCGAGCCCGGCTGGTCCAGCTCCCACGTCGAGCGCAGCAGGGAGGCGGCGAACTTCTTGCGGAACGTGCCGACGGGGTTGTCCATCGCGTCCCGCACGTCGTACACGGCGCCGACGTCGAGCACCTGGCGGGCCTTGGCGGTGAACAGGACCCGCTCCTTGGTCTCGTCGGTGTAGAAGGTCATCTGCTCCTTGAGGGTCATCCGCTTCTGCTCGGCGAAGGCGACGACCCTGCCGTCGGAGCCGTCCGGCAGCGCCTCGGCCACGACATACCGGTTGATCATGAAGGTCGTCTTCTGCCGGATGGTGAAACGCTCGTTCGTCTGGCGTCCCGCACTGTCCACTGTTCCGCTCCCGAGCCGGTGATCCCTGCCGCCGCGGGCTTCCCCCGGCGGATCCGTCCATCCTCATCCCGCGCCCCGGGCCGGGGCAGTCTCCGTAAGTCGACATCCCCAGCGACCAAAGATGACGGGTCGGGGGGCGAGCGGGTGTCGACTTTCGTCGTTCGGGGCCGCGCCGAAGGGCGGATGCGGGCACCCGCGGGCGGCTGTCTATCGTCTGCGCGTGGACGCAAGCCAGACACCCCGCACCGACCGGCCGCTCCGCGCCCGGCTCGCCGCCGCCTCCCCGTGGTCCCGTAAGCGGATCATCGGGGAGAGCGTGCTCGCCGTCGTGCTCGCCGGGTCGGCGGGCCTCTTCGACGGACACGCCGGATTCGGCGGGTGGTCCGTCGTCGTGGGCCTGGCCGTCGCCGTACTGTCCCTGGCCCGCCGCTCGTTGCCGGCGACAGTGCTGCTCATCTCGTCGGCCATGGCCGGATCGGTGGCCGGCGCGGTACCGCTGCTGATGTACGCGAGCTGGTCGGCGGGCAGCCGGATCATGCGCCCCGGGCGCGCGCTGGCCGCGTACGCCACCGCGTTCGTGCTCTACCTCGTCGTCGGGGCCCACGCGGCGGCCGGGGAGGAGATCGAGATGCCGCTGCTCCTGACGGCCGGGCTGGCGGCGGGCTCGTTCCTGGCGCTGGTGATCGTGCCGGGCCTCGCCTCCCGTTACCGCGCCCAGCGCCACGCGCTGCTCGACGCCCTGCGGCGGCACAACACCCAACTGGTGCGCGAGCAGGCGATGGTGGCGCGGCAGGCCCGGCTCCTGGAGCGGCAGCGCATCGCCCAGGACATGCACGACAGCCTCGGCCACCAGCTCGCCCTGATCTCCGTGCACGCCGGGGCGCTGGAGGTGGACCCGGACCTGAGCGACCGCCAGCGGGAAGGGGTGGGCATCCTCCGGGAGGCCTCCAGGTCCGCGATGCGGGAGCTGCGCGAGGCGGTCGGCATCCTGCGGGACGGCGTCGCGGCGCCCGCCGGAGGGCAGCCGGACGTGGCCGACGCCGAGCCCTCGACGGCCCGCGTGGCGGCCACCGTGGACGACCTCGTCGAGTCGTCGCGGGCCGCGGGCGCCGCCGTCGAGCTGCACCGCTCCGGCACCGTACGGCCCCTCGCGCCGGCCGCCGACCACGCGGCGTACCGCATCGCCCAGGAGGGCCTGACCAACGCGCACAAGCACGCGCCGGGAGCCCCGATCTCCGTGGCGCTGCGCTACGAACCGGACAGTCTGGTGGTCGAGGTGGCCAACGGGCCCGTGCCGGCCGGCGCACCGACGGCGCCGCCCGCCGTGAGCGGTGGTCAGGGACTGGCGGGCCTGCGGGAGCGGGCCCGGCTGGTCGGCGGCATGGTGCACACCGGTGCCACTCCCGACGGCGGTTTCCGTCTCGCCGGTGTGCTGCCCTACGGCGGTGGTGAGCCCCGGCCCGGCCCGGACGGCGCGACCTCCGTCGCCGCTGACGACGACTTTCGGGGGCAGATCGGCGGGGGCGCGGCGGGCGACGGTGGAGCGGTCATCGACCGTTCCGATCCGCAAGGGGAGTTCGCCGCCATCATGAGCAGCAAGAAGAAGGTCGCCCTCGGTTGTGCAGTCGCCTCCGTCGTCCTCGTCGTGGGCGTTCTCGCCCTCGGGGCCTGGGGGCTGACGGCGCTGTTCGACGAGGTGGAGAGCGGCACCATATCGGCGAGCGTGTACAAGTCCGCGAAGGTCGGTGACGCCGAGAAGGACGTCAAGGCCAAGCTGCCGGAGGGCAGTTCCCTGCTCACCGAGGGCCAGGAGAAGCACGGCCCGCCGCTGCCCGAGGGCGCGACGTGCCGTCACTACCTGGACGTCGACGACGACATCGTCTACCGGTTCTGCTTCCGCGACGGGAAGCTGGTCGCGAAGGAGTCCTACAAGGACGAGATATGAGCGGTCACGACGAGGTCGCACAGGTGACCGATCGGGCATGATGGCGGGGCTTTGCCATCCGTTCATCACACCCACACCGTGCAGGAGGCCGCGTGATCCGGGTCCTCGTCGCCGACGACGAGCCGCTCATCAGGGCCGGCATCAGGATGATCCTCACCTCGGCCGACGACATCGACGTCGTCGCCGAGGCGGCGGACGGGCGGGAAGCGGTGGAGACCGCCCGGAGCACCGCGGTCGACGTGGCCCTGCTGGACATCCAGATGCCGGTGATGGACGGGCTGACCGCGCTGGCCGAGATCGGCCGGGCCGCGCCGCAGGTGCGCGTGCTGATCCTGACCACGTTCGGCGAGCGCGACAACGTCCTGCGGGCGCTCGGCCACGGCGGCGCGGGCTTCCTGCTGAAGGACTCCGCGCCGCAGGAGCTGATCCACGCGGTGCGCGCGGCGGCGGCCGGCAACGCCTATCTCTCCCCGGCCGCCACCCGGCACGTCGTGGACACCCTGGCCTCCCCCGCCGCCACCGCCCGCGGCGAGCAGGCGCGCCGCCGGCTGGCCGGTCTGACCGCACGGGAACGCGAGGTGCTGGCCCTGCTCGGCGAGGGCCTGTCCAACGCGGACGCGGGCGCCCGGCTGCATATGAGCGAGGCCACGGTGAAGACGTACGTCAGCCGCATCCTGACCAAGCTCGACTGCGACAACCGAGTCCAGGCGGCACTCCTGGCCCGGGACGCGGGCCTGGAGTCGAACGCGAGCTGACGAGCTGACCACCGACCCCAGCGGCTGCCGCGCCCCGAAGCGGAGCGCCTAGGGTCTGTCGTTCGGATCAGGTCGGCTGAGAGAGACTGCGCCTCTCAACCGACCCGAGCGGGGGCGATGGGGGTGCCCCCGCGCGAGCCGAGCGAAGCCGGTTCGAGCGTGGGGGAGCGTGCAGCTGCAAGGCGGAGGAGGGAGTCGACGCGGAGCGGCGACAACCGACGACAACGCGCCAGATGCGCATGCCAGACCCCGCGACGCCGGCATGATCCAAACGACAGGCCCTAGCGCTCCAGCGCGCCGTTGAACCTCCGGGGCAGCCCCAGCGGGTTGTCGTCCCGCAGCTCCGCGGGAAGCAGCGCCTCGGGCGCGCCCTGGTAGGCCACCGGCCGCAGCCACCGCTCGATGGCGGTACCGCCCACCGACGTCGAGGTCGAGGTCGTCGCCGGGTACGGACCACCGTGATGCTGGGCCGGCGCGACGGCGACACCCGTCGGCCACCCGTTGACCAGCACACGACCGGCCAACGGCGTCAGTTCCGCGAGGATCTCCGCGCCGCGTCCCTCACCGGCCGCCTCCTCGGCCGACAGGTGAACGGTCGCGGTGAGGTTGCCGGGCAGCCGGGACAGCACCGCCTGCGCCTGCGCGTCGTCGTCGTAGCGGACCACCACGGTCACCGGGCCGAAGCACTCCTCCAGGAGCAGGTCGTAGGCCCCCTCGTCGGCCAGCTTCTCCGCCGCGACCGACAGGAACCCGGCGCTGACCGTGTGTTCACCGCCCGCGCCCGGCGTCACCGGCGACTCCACACCGTCGAGCCCGACCCGCTCGGTGACCCCGGCGATGAAGTTGTCGCGCATCCGGTGGTCCAGCAGGACGCCCGCCTCGCTGTCGCTGACGGCGTCCGTGAGGGACTTGACCAGTCCGTCGCCCGCCGCGCCGGACGGCACCAGGACGAGGCCCGGCTTCACACAGAACTGGCCGACGCCCAGCGTCATGGACCCGGCCAGACCGGTGCCGATCGCCTCGCCGCGCTCGGTCGCGGCGGCCTCCGTGACGACGACCGGGTTCAGGGAGCCCAGCTCGCCGTGGAAGGGGATCGGGACCGGGCGGGCGGCGGCCGCGTCGAACAGGGCACGGCCGCCCCGTACGGAACCGGTGAAGCCGGCCGCGGCGACCTGCGGGTGCCTGATCAGCTCGATGCCGGCCTCGAAGCCGTGCACCAGACCCACGACGCCCTCGGGGATGCCGTGTTGGGCGGCGGCCGTCCGCAGGACCTTGGCGACCAGCTCGGACAGCCCCGGGTGGTCGGGGTGGGCCTTGACCACGACCGGGCAGCCCGCGGCCAGCGCGCTCGCCGTGTCGCCGCCGGCGACGGAGAAGGCGAACGGGAAGTTGGAGGCCGAGTACACGGCGACGACGCCGAGCGGCACCTTGTAGCGGCGCAGGTCCGGGATCGGCGGAGTGGCGGTGGCGTCGGGGTGGTTGATGACGACGTCGAGGAAGGCGCCCTCGTCGACGATGTCGGCGAAGGCCCGCAGCTGGTAGCAGGTCCGGGCGAGTTCGCCGGTGAGGCGGACCGGGCCGAGCGCGGTCTCGGCGTCGGCGGCCTCGACGAGGTGGTCCTTGGCGCCCTCGAGCCGGTCCGCGGCGGTGCGCAGGAAGGCCGAGCGGACCGTACGGTCGGCGAGGGAGCCGCGCGCCTCGTACGCCGCGCGGACGGTGGTGTCCACCTCCTGGGCTGTGGCCTCCACCGCAACCTGTTCACGCTGCTTCCCGGTACGGGGGTCGACACTCCAGACTGGTGCTGCTGCCACCGCAGGTCCCTCCACATGTAATGCCGCAGTGCTGGGTCATCCACCAGGGGTGTTCGATATACTGAACACTGTCTCTGATGATGAATACGCTGTCGGAGACTATTTCCCGTCGAACGAAGGGGTCAAGGGCGATGTCGGCTGGCGAGACGGGCGGCGGGGCGCAGGTCAAGTCCGCGGTACGGACGGTTGAACTGCTCGAATACTTCGCCGGACGCCCCGGCATGCACTCCCTCGCGGCGGTCCAGGAGGCCGTCGGATATCCCAAGTCCAGCCTCTACATGCTGCTGCGCACGCTGGTCGAGCTGGGCTGGGTGGAGACGGACGCGACGGGCACGCGGTACGGCATCGGCGTACGGGCGCTGCTGGTCGGCACGTCGTACATCGACGGCGACGAGGTGGTCGCGGCGGCCCGTCCGACGCTGGACCGGCTGTCGGACGACACGACGGAGACGATCCACCTGGCCCGTCTCGACGGCACGAACGTCGTCTATCTGGCCACCCGCCAGTCCCAGCACTACCTGCGCCCCTTCACCCGGGTCGGCCGCCGCCTCCCGGCCCACTCCACCTCCCTGGGCAAGGCGCTGCTGAGCACATACACGGACGAACAGGTCCGCAAGATGCTCCCGGAGACGCTCCCGGCGCTGACCGAGAACACCATCACCGACCGCGAGAAGCTCATCGAGGAGCTCCACCAGGTCCGCGAGCAGGGCTTCGCCGTCGACCGCGAGGAGAACACCCTCGGCCTGCGCTGCTTCGGCGTCGCGATCCCGTACCGCACCCCCGCCCGCGACGCGATCAGCTGCTCGGTCCCGGTGGCCCGGCTGACGCCCGCGCACGAACAGATGGTGAAGGACGCGCTGTTCGACGCGCGGGACCGGCTGACACTGGCAACTCGTAGGCTCTGACTCCATGGATGTGGAACTGCGCGCGGTGCACGACAGCGATCTGCCCGTCTTCTACCGGCAGATGAACGACCCGGAGGCGCTGCGCATGGCGGCCTTCACCCCCAAGGACCCGGCCGACCGGGACGCCTTCGACGAGCAATGGAAGCGGATCAGGTCCTCGTCGCACGTCCTGCGCACGATCCTCGCCGACGGTGACGTGGTGGGGAGCGCGGCCGTGTACGGGGAGCCGGGCGAGCGGGAGGTCACCTACTGGGTCGACCGCGCCTACTGGGGCCGCGGAATCGCCACGGCAGCCCTGCGGGGGCTGCTCGTCGAGGTGCCCGAACGCCCGCTGTACGCACGGGCGGCGGCGGACAACGAGGGCTCGCTCCGGGTGTTGCGCAAGTGCGGGTTCCGGGTGACCGCGCAGGAGAGGGGCTTCGCGAACGCACGGGGCGAGGAGATCGACGAGCTGGTCCTGGCGTTGCAGGGCTGAGCCCCTCTCCCCCGTACGGCGGAGACGGATCATCGTCGCGCAGGACGTGCCCTGATGTCGTCGCGCGGGAGCGTGGACGCATGACGCGGACATTCGCTCCCCCGCAGGTGACCCCCGCCGTCGGCGCCGGCCGGCCCCGTCGGCTGCTGCGTGCCGTCGCGATCGCCTCCTGTGTGCCGTACCTCGCGCTCAAGGCCGCCTGGATCGCCGGGAGTCACCTCGGGATCCCGCAGGGCAGCCGGCTCCTTGAGCACCGCGGGAGCATGGTCGTCGCCAACGGCGTCACCGTCCTCATGGACGGCGCGGTGATCGTGCTCGCGCTGGTGCTGACCCGGCCGTGGGGGCTGCGGGCGCCCGCGTGGCTGCTCGGCCTCCCCGCATGGGTGGCCACCGGGCTGCTCGCGCCGATCATGGCCGGGTTTCCGCTCCAGCTCCTCGTCGACCTGCTCGGCGGGTCCCCGGCGACCTCCGACGCCGGCGATGCCGAACCCTTCCTCGACGCCTGGGTCTTCGGGGTCGTCTACACCGGCTTCATCGTGCAGGGACTCACTCTGGGCGCCCTGTTCGCGCTGTACGCCCGCGACCGCTGGGGCCGGTTGTGGGAAGGGCGGGTGTGGGAGCTTCCGGTCGGCCTCATCGGGGCGGCCCAGCGTGCCGTCGCCGCCGCGGCGGCCGTATGCGCGCTGCCGCCGCTGCTGACCCGTCTCCTGTGGGCGTGCGGCGGCACGGCCGGGCTCGACGAGAGTCATGTCACCGGCCGCACCAGTGGTTTCTACGTCATGGAGGCCCTGTCCGCCGTGTTCCTCGCCATGGCCGTCACCGGCGGCCTCCTCCTCGCGTTCCGGCGCGGCCGGGCGCTGCCCGTCATGGTGCCGCTCGCCCTCGTCTGGGTCGGGTCCGCCGCCTCGGTCTGCTGGGCGGGCTGGCTGTCGCTGGCCCCGCTCACCGACGTCGCCGACGACCCGGCACCGCTGATGAACCTCACCTACGCTGGTCAGATGATCGTCGGCATCCTCGTCGCCTGCCTCGGCGTCCACTTCCTCGCGGAGCGCTCCGCGAGCCGGAAGTGTCGTTCGGTGTGAGCGAGTTCGTCCGCTTTTTGTTCGGGCGGCGGGCGCGGCGGCGCTGGATCCATCTGATCCTCGGCGGCGCGCTCGCCATGCCGTACGTCTTCGTCGGCCAGCTCGTCGTCGGCCCCGCCACCGACTCCCGGTACGTCTTCAACGACCTGCCCCTCCAACTCCTCTCCTTCGTCGTGGGGTTGCCCCTGGCCGCCCTCACCGCGGCGCTGTTCCCGCTGACCCGGTCCCTGGAGGCGGGTGCCGTGCGGTCGCTGTGCGGGGTGGACGCGGGCCTGCTCGCCCAGGGTCCGGCCCGGTCGCGGGCCGCGAAGGGGCGGGCGGCGGCCTGGTTCACGCTGCATCTCGGGTTCGGCGGGATCATCTCGGGGATGTCGCTGGCGGTGCCGCCGTTCGCCGGGTTCCTCACCGCGCTGCCACTGCTGGTGTGGGCGGGCGGCGATGACTTCGTCGGGTTGCCCGAGGCCCTCGACCGCACCTGGGTGCTGGCGCTCGCGCCGGTCGCGGGCGTGGCGACGATGCTCGCGCTCGCCGGCTGCGCGGCCGTCTGCGGTGCGCTGCTCGCCCGCTGGGCGCCCGCGCTGCTCGGGCCGACGCCGGAGGACCGGCTCGCGGCGGCCGAGGCGCGGGCCGCCGACCTCGCCGTGCGCAACCGGCTCGCACGCGAGCTGCACGACTCCGTGGGCCATGCGCTGAGCGCCGTCACCCTCCAGGCGAGCGCGGCCCGCCGAGTCCTCGACAGCGACCCGGAGTTCGTCCGCGAGGCGCTCGCCGCGATCGAGGACACGACCCGGCGCACGGTAGGCGAACTCGACGCCGTGCTCGGCGTGCTGAGGGACGGCGACGCACCCGGTACGGCCCCGGCGCCCACCCTCGCAGCCGACCTCTCCGGCCTGCTGCGCCGCACGCGCGCGTGCGGGCTGCGGGTGACCGCCACGGTCGGCATCGACCCCGACGCGCTGCCGCCGGTCCTCTCCCGCGAGGCCTACCGCATCGTGCAGGAGGGGCTGAGTAACGCGCTCAAGCACGCCGGTGACCGGACGGCCGTGTCCCTGCGGATCGAGACCGCCGACGGGCACCTGGAGATCACCGCCGAGAACCCCCTGGCCCACGCCCCTTCCTGCCGCCCCGGCGGCGGCCACGGCCTGCGCGGTATCGCCGACCGGGCGCGGCTGCTGGGCGGGACGGCTCAGGCCGGCCCCGCACACGGGACGTGGCGCCTGCACGTACGACTGCCCATGAAGGGACCCGCATGACGACGCCGCCCATCCGGATCGTCCTCGCCGACGACGAACGCATGGTGCGCACCGCCCTGCGCGCCATCCTCTCCGCCGAGCCGGACCTGGAGGTGGTCGGGGAGGCGTCGACCGGGGCCGAGGCGGTCACCGTGGTGCGGGAGCGGCGGCCCGACGTGGTCCTGATGGACGTACGAATGCCGGAGATCGACGGCATCCGGGCCACCGAGCAGATCCTGGCCACCCTCGACGCGCCGCCCCGGATCGTCGTCGTCACGACCTTCGAGAACGACTCCTACGTGTACGACGCCCTGCGCGCCGGAGCCGCCGGGTTCCTGCTGAAGCGGGCCGAGGCCGACGCGCTCGTGCAGGCCGTACGGCTGGTCTCGCGCACCGACACCCTGCTGTTCCCGTCGGCCGTGCGCGCCCTCGCGGCCGAGCACGCGCGCGCGTACCCCGCGCCGCCGCCCTGGGTGGCGCGGCTCACGGGCCGGGAGAGCGACGTGCTGCGGCTGATGGCGCGGGGCCTGACCAACGCGGAGATCGCACGGCGGATGGAGGTCGGTCCGGCGACCGTGAAGTCGCACGTGGCGGCTGTTCTGGCGAAGACGGGCACCCGGGACCGCACCCAGGCGGTCATCGCCGCGTACGAGGCGGGCTTCATGAACGCCCGATGAGAAAACGGGGCGCAAGGGAACGATTACGCCCATCCCGATCGTCCTCTCGGGTGGGATGAACAAGACGATCAGGCGGGCGTCCGTCTTCGCGCTGCTGCTGGTGTTCGCTCTGCTGGTCAGGGCGACCTGGGTGCAGTTCTACGAAGGCCAGGCGCTCGCGAACGACAAGGACAACCGGCGGAACACGATCGCGCTGTACAGCGAGCCGCTCGGCAACATCATCGTGGGCGGCGACGCGGTCACCGGCTCGGCGCCCACGAAGAGCGGTGACCTCGCGTACAAGCGGACGTACACGGACGGGGCGCGGTACTCGGCCGTGACCGGCTACAGCTCACAGGCGTTCGGAGCCACCCAGCTGGAGGGCATCTACCGGGACCTGCTGGACGGCACCGACAACCGGCTGAAGAGCGTGCTGGACACGATCACCAACAAGCGCTCCGACCCCGGCAACGTGATCACGACGATCGATCCGGACGTGCAGAAGGCGGCGTACGACGCGCTCGGCGACAACAAGGGCGCCGCCGTGGCGATCGACCCCACCACGGGGAAGATCCTTGCGGTCGTCTCCACTCCGTCGTACGACCCGGCGCGGATCACGACGGGCGACTCGGACGCCTGGAAGCAGCTGACCAAGGACGCCGACAAGCCGATGACGAACCGCGCGCTGCGCCAGCCGCTGCCGCCGGGTTCGACGTTCAAGCTGGTCGTCGCGGCCGCCGCGCTGGAGGACGGGCTGTACTCGTCGGTGGACGAGAAGACGGACAGCCCGGACCCGTACCCGCTGCCGGACACCAATCAGGACCTGGGCAACGAGAACCCCAACGCCCCCTGTGAGAACGCCTCGATCAGGGTCGCGCTCCAGTACTCCTGCAACAACGTCTTCGGGAAGATGGCCGTGGACCTGGGCCAGGACAAGGTGCGGGAGACGGCCGAGAAGTTCGGTTTCAACGACGACGCGCAGGACGTGCCGGTGCGGGCGTACGAGAGCGTGTACCCGAAGGACATGGACCGGCCGCAGACCGCCCTGTCCGGCATCGGCCAGTTCGATGTCACCGCGACCCCGCTCCAGATGGCCATGGTGTCCGCCGCCATAGCCAACGACGGCAAGCTGGTCTCGCCGCATATGGTGTCGCGGATCACCGACGGCGGCGGGGATGTGTTGGAGAACTACGACGACCGGACCGACACGCAGGAGATCGTCAGTTCCGACACGGCCGAGCAGCTCCAGTCGGCGATGCGGACGGTCGTCGAGGACGGCACGGGCACCAACGCGCGCATCCCGGGCGCGACGGTGGGCGGCAAGACGGGCACGGCCCAGCACGGCGAGAAGAACAGCAAGACGCCGTACGCCTGGTTCACGTCGTACGGGAAGGCCGACGGCAAGGAGGTCGCCGTGGCGGTGGTCGTGGAGCAGTCGAACGCGGCCCGGTCGGAGGTCAGCGGGAACGGGCTGGCGGCGCCGGTCGCCAAGGCGGTGATGGAGGCCGCGCTGAAGCAGTAGCCGAAGCAGCCGAAGCAGCAAAGGGCCCCGGCTCGACGCCGGGGCCCTCTTGCTCACTTCACGCCCAGCACCTGCTCGATCGGGTTGATCGCGAAGTACACCAGGAACAGCGCCGAGGTCCCCCACAGCAGCCAGTGGATGTCCTTCGCCCTGCCGAGGACCGTCTTGATCACGACGTAGGCGATGAAGCCCGCCCCGATGCCGTTGGTTATCGAGTACGTGAACGGCATGACGGCGATGGTCAGGAACGCCGGGATGGCGATCTCGTACTTGTCCCAGTCGATGTGCTTGACCTGGGTCATCATCAGGAAGCCGACGGCGACCAGGGCGGGGGCGGCCGCCTGGAGCGGGACGATGGTGAGCAGCGGGGTCAGGAAGAGGGCCAGGGCGAAGAGGCCGCCGGTGATCAGGTTGGAGAAGCCGGTGCGCGCGCCCTCGCCGACGCCGGCCGCCGACTCGATGTAGGAGGTCGCGGAGGACGACGAGGACGCACCGCCGGCGGCCGCCGCGGCGCCGTCGATCAGCAGCACTCGGCCGAGGTTCGGCACCTTGCCCTGCTCGTCGAGGAGACCGGCCTCGGCGCTGATGCCGACGACCGTGCCCATGGTGTCGAAGAAGTCGGACAGGACCAGCGTGAAGATCAGCAGGACGACCGTGATGGTGGTGGTCGCGCCGAACGCGCCGAACAGGCTGAAGTCGCCGATGAGTCCGAAGTCGGGGGTGTCGACCAGCTTGTCGGGCCACGCGGGTGTGGTCAGGCCCCAGACCTTGATGTCGGCGATCGAGTTGATGATCATCGCGATCACCGTCATGGTCACGATGCTGATCAGGATGGCGCCCTTCACCTTCCGGGCGAGCAGGGCGATCGTCAGCAGGACTCCGAGGCAGAACACCAGGATCGGCCACCCGGTGAGCTGACCTGTGCCGCCGAGCTGAACCGGCACGGTGGTGTTCGCGGCGTCCGGGATACGGCTGACGAACCCGGCGTCCACGAAGCCGATGAAGGCGATGAACAGGCCGATGCCGACGCTGATCGCCTGCTTCAGCGGTTGCGGGATGGCGTGCATGACGGCCTCGCGCAGCCCGGTGACCACCAGCACGCAGATCAGCAGACCTTCGAGGACGACCAGGCCCATCGCGTCGTCCCAGGACATCAACGGGGCGATCTGGAAGGCCACGACGGCGTTCAGGCCGAGGCCGGCGGCGAGCGCGAGCGGGAGGTTGCCGCCGACGCCCATGATGATCGTCATGACGGCGGCCACCAGGGCGGTGGCGGTGGTGAGTTGGACGGCGTCCAGCTGGTGGCCGAACTTGTCCTTCGCGCTGCCGAGGATGATGGGGTTCAGGACAAGGATGTACGCCATCGTGAAGAACGTGGCGAAGCCGCCCCGTATCTCACGGGCGAAGGTGGACCCCCGGTCGGAGATCTTGAAGAACCCGTCGACGCTGTTCACCCCTGGTGGCGGGGCACTTGACCGGTCGGCCACCTTCTGGGATTCGGACATGGCGGTTGCTCCTTGTTGCCTGGTGGATCGATGTGCGGATGCTGGCTGGATTGTTCCCGCGTTGAACGCGTTTCAGGTTTTCTTCGTGTTACGGAATCAGCGCTGCTCACGTACGAGGTACCACACAGTGTTCGAGACCCCGTACGAGCCAGGTGTTCGATCACTGCTACGCTTCCGGACCTCGCCCGGATGATCGCGAAATGATCGCCGGACGACCACACATCACTCACACACCACCGCCCAGGCAGGAGGGGTCGCCCGTGGGCACGGTCGTCGACGACGCCGCCTCCGTGGAGTTCCATGCCTTCTTCGAGCACCACTACGCCGAACTCTCCCGGCTGGCCCATCTGTTGACGGGCGAGGCGGACGCCGCCGACGATCTGGCGGCGGACGCGCTGCTGGCGCTGTGGCACCGCTGGGACCGGGTGCGCGCGGCCGACCATCCGTTGGCGTACGCGCGCGGCGTCGTGGCCAACCTGGCCCGCACGAGGATCCGCAGCGCGGTACGGGAGCGGCGGCGGATCGCCCTGTTCTGGTCGCAGCGCGAGGAGAAGACGGAGAACCCGGACATCGCGGGCGTCGTCGACGTCCAGGAGGCGTTGCGTAGACTTCCGTTCCGCAAACGCGCCTGTGTGGTGCTGCGGCACGCGTTCGACCTGTCCGAGAAGGACACGGCGCTCGCCCTGGGCATATCGGTCGGTACGGTGAAGAGCCAGACCTCCAAGGGGATGGCCGAGCTGCAACGGCTGCTGGGCACGCGGCAGGCTCCGCTCAAGGTGCATGCGGCAGCGATGGCCCGCACCGGCGGCGCCGGAGGAAGGAACCGATGATGCGGCGGGACGTGCACGACGAACTGCGCGCCCGGCTGCACGAGGCGGCCGAGGCGCACGAGCCCAACCGCGAGCGGATCCTGGCCCGTGTCGAGCGCGGCATGGCGGAGCAGACCCGCCCCGACCACCGGGCGACCCGGCCGCCGGCGTACGGCTGGTTCCGGGTGGTGACCGCCACGGCCGCGGTCGCCGGGGTTCTCGCGGTCGGCGGCTACGCGGTGGCCTCCGCCGTGAAGGAGGACCGCCCGCAGCAGTCGGTGGCCACGTCGCCGACGCCCGCCCCGTCCCCGGACGCGACGAGCCGCGCCCCGGCCCCGCCCGCCCCGCCGGCGGACCCCACGACGGAGTCCCGCGAGACGAGCGAGCCGCCGCCGTCGTCGAAGCCGAGCGCCACGCCCGCGCCGCCCGCGGCCGAGGGCGAGGAGGACGGCCCGCTGTGGTCGAACGCCTCGGTGGACCCGCACGGCAACGACTTCTGGGCACAGAGCAATCTGACGCTCAGGACGAGCGAGCAACTCACCGCGCTCACCGTGCGGTTGAGGATCGCGCAGACCGGCCAGGTCACCTCGACCGGCGCCTGGCGCTCGCTGCCGGAGGAGGACTTCACGCTGACGGTCGAGGAGAAGGACGGCTTCCTCGTCTACACCTGGGTGCTCAAGGAGGGCCGTACGGTCCGCGCGGGCGAGTGGGTGTTCGCCGGGCAGTACAACCATGAGCGCGGCGGCCGGGACGCGCAGGGCGACAGCTATGCGATGACGGCGACGGCGGGCGGCGCGCAGCTGTCCGTTGCGGGCGGCTTCGCACCGCCCGACGACAACGGCTCGGCGGCCGACGGGGATACGTGAGAACTCCGCACGGGTCCGGACGCAACCTCCCGCGCGTTCTCGTCATCTGACATCACGTACCAGTGATCACGCTGGTAACGGGCCTGCCGGCCTGAGCCCCCCTTCGGCCGGCAGAACGGAACGCCCCGTCGGTGACGGCCGACGGGGCGTTCGTCCTTCTTCCCGCTCCCACGACTAGTTCATGGTCGAGCCGATGGCCGTGGAGCCCGTCACCAGGAACGTCGTCGCGGGCAGCGCGCCGTCGGCCTTCCGGGCCCCGTACGCGGACGTCGCGTCGGTCGACCTGAAGGGCGGCGTGGCCACCCCGCTGTCCCAGTTGTTCGCCGCCGAGACGCTCGAAGGGCCCGGCTTCGACAGCCCCTTCCTGTTGCCCACGGCGAGATTGCGGGCAAGCCGCGCCTTCCCGGTGGCGAAGTAGAACCCGGTCTCGGCGTTGCCGTACGCGGTGTTGCGGTTGAGGACGATCGCCCCGGTGTTGGAGTTCTCCGTGAAGCCGTGCAGCGTGTTGTCCCAGGCCGCGTTGTTGTTGACCACATGGGCCACCGAGGCGCCCCCGCCGCCCAGCTTGAACCCGTTGCCGTTGCCCTCGAAGGAAGGGTCGCTCCACCGGTTCTTGCCGTTGCCGAAGGCCCAGGTGTGCTCGACGGTGACCGGCGAGGAGAACTGCCAGAGGTCGAGGCCGTCGTCCGAGTTGTCGTACAGGCGCGCCCCGGTGATCCTGTTGCCCGTCCCGGAGCCGAACTTCACGGCGATCCCGTCGGCGTTCTGCCCGTGTCCGGCCGGATCGTAGTTGCCGTGACTGTCCAGGTTCTGCACGAGGTTGTCCGTCGTACCGTCGCCGCGCAGGGTGAACCCGGAGTCGCCGTTGTTCGCGGTGACGAGGTTCTTGAAGACGCCGCCCACGGACGACGTGGCGACGAAGCCCTGGGCCGGCGAGTTGACGAAGGTGAGGTTCTGGACGGTCCAGTAGTCGCCGTAGATCCCGGCCAGCCAGGAGCCGTCGGGCAGCTTGGACCCGTCGATCCGCACCTTCTCGCCGCCGTGGGCCTGGAGCGTGATCCGGGCCGAACCGGTGCCGTTCGCCGTGGACTTGAGGGTGGCCGACGGGGTGTATGTGCCGCCGCGGACCTGAATGGTCGTACCCGCGGTGGCGCCGGCCACGGCCGACTCCAGTTGCGCGGTGCTGGTCACGGTGACCGTCGTCGAGGCGGCCTGGGCGCCGCCGTCGGACAGGCCGAGGTGGACGCCGCCCGCTCCGGCGGCTACGGCGATCGCGGCGGCGATGGAGAGGGTGCGGGTCCGGCGGTGGCGTCCGGTGCCGTGACGCACGGGGCGTTCCTTTCCTTGGGGACGGGACGCCCTGCTGTCGTCGCCGTGGCCGGACGAGGTTGCCGGGCCTCAACGAAAACGAGCGAAACTTTCGCTGCCCCTCATCCCCCCACTCCCCGATTGACGTGCTGTTCCCCACTGGTGACACTCCGAAGGCGCGCAGCCCCCAACAGAAACCCCCACACTCACACACTCACACAGGAGTGACATGCGCCCACGATTCCTCCTCGTCGCCTGTCTCCCGCTCCTGCTCGCCCTGATCACCGCCCCGCCAGGTTCCACCCACCCAGGAGCAAGACCCGTGCAGCAGCCCCAGTACGCCGGCTATCTCTTCGCCTACTTCACCGGCGAGGGCACCGCCGACGGAGAGCAGATCCGCTACGCCCTCAGCCGGGGCGACGACCCGCTGCACTGGCGGGAGCTGAACCAGGGCAGGCCCGTGCTCACCTCCACCATCGGTGAGAAGGGGCTGCGCGACCCGTTCGTGATCCGCTCCCCGAAGGGCGACCGGTTCTTCCTGATCGCCACCGATCTGCGCATGTACCGCAACAGCAGCGGCAGTTGGGACGAGGTCCAGCGGCACGGCAGCAAGTCGATCATGGTCTGGGAGTCCACCGACCTGGTCCACTGGACCGACCAGCGACTGGTGAAGGTCGCCCCCGACAACGCGGGCAACACCTGGGCGCCGGAGGCCTACTGGGACGACTCGCTCGACGCGTATGTGGTCTTCTGGGCGTCGAAGCTGTACGCCGCCGACGATCCCGGCCACACCGGCTCGACGTACAACAAGATGCTGTACGCGACCACGAAGGACTTCCGCGCCTTCAGCGAGCCGAAGGTCTGGGACGACCCCGGCTACTCGGTCATCGACTCGACGGTCGTGAAGCACCGGGGCACCTACTACCGCTACACCAAGGACGAGCGGGACCCCAGCTCCTCGAGCCCCTGCTCGAAGTTCATCACCGCGGAGAAGTCGACGAGCCTGACCGACACGTCGTACGACTTCGTCGCGGACTGCGTCGGCAGTGGCGCGATGGAGCGCGGCGAGGGGCCGACGGTCTTCAAGTCCAACACCGAGAACAAGTGGTACCTGTTCATCGACGAGTACGGCGGCCGCGGTTACGTCCCCTTCGAGACGACCGACCTCGACTCGGGCAGGTGGACCCCGTCGACCGACTACCAGCTGCCCGCAAGCCCCCGGCACGGCACGGTCCTTCCCGTGACGCAGGAGGAGTACGACCGGCTGCTGGCCGCGTATCCCGCGAGCCCCGCCTCGATCGTGGACGCGACGGCCAAGGACCAGAAGGGTTACGCCGTCGTCACCGACTCCGCCTCCAAGGTCGTACTGCCGATGCGGCCGGACGCCGACCTCGCGCGCCTGGCCCCGAGGCTGTGGGCCGGTGCGGGTGCGACCGTCAGCCCGCGCTCCGGCACCCGGCGCGACTTCCGCAAGCCGCAGACGTACACGGTGACGGCTGCGGACGGCAGCAGACGCGTCTGGACGGTCGAGGCCGTCCGCACCCGCAGCCCGATCCTGCCCGGCCTCAACGCCGACCCGGACGTCCACCATCTGAACGGCGAGTACTGGATCTACCCGACGACGGACGGCTTCCAGGGCTGGAGCGGGACCCGGTTCAAGGCGTACTCGTCCAAGGACCTGGTCCACTGGAAGGACCACGGGGTCATCCTGGATCTCGGTCCGGACGTGAGCTGGGCCGACAAGTACGCCTGGGCGCCCGCGACGGCCGAGCGCGACGGCAAGTACTACTTCTACTTCTGCGCCGAGCAGCAGATCGGCGTCGCGGTGGCCGACTCGCCGGCCGGCCCGTTCAAGGACGCGCTGGGCAAGCCGCTGGTGGCGAAGGGCGGGGCGTGGAGCGGCCAGATGATCGATCCCGCGGTCTTCACGGACGACGACGGCCAGGCCTATCTGTACTGGGGCAACGGGCACGGGTATGTCGTCCCGCTGAACGACGACATGGTGTCGTTCGACGCGTCGAAGGTGCGGGACATCACCCCGGCCGACTTCCGCGAGGGCTCCTTCGTGATCAAGCGGAAGGGCACCTACTACTTCATGTGGTCCGAGGACGACACCCGCAGCGAGAACTACCACGTCGCCTATGCCACGGGACCGTCCCCGCTCGGCCCGTGGACCAAGCGGGGCACGATCCTGCAGAAGCGCCCCGAGTACGGGATCCTCGGCACGGGCCACCACTCGGTGGTGAACACCCCCGGCACCGACGACTGGTACGTCGTCTACCACCGGTTCGCCCTGAACGGCCCCGGGAGGCCGGGCGGTGACGGCATGCACCGGGAGACGACCGTCGACCGCCTGGAGTTCGCGGCCGACGGCACGATCGAGCCGGTGGTGCCGACACTGGAGGGCATCGGGCCCGTGCGGCGTTAGCTCAGTCCATTGTCGCGCCGATGGTGGTGCTGCCCGTGGTCAGGAACGTGGTCGCGGGCAGCGAGCCGTCGGACTGGCGGGCGTTGTAGGTGGTCGAGGCGTCCGTCGACCGGAAGGCCGGCGTCGGGATCCCGGAGTCCCAGTTGTTGCCCGCCGAGACGACCGAGCCGCCCTTGCTGACCAGGCCGCCGCCGTTGCTGACGGCGAGGTTTCTGCCGAGCCTGGCCGCGCCCGTGGCGAAGTAGTAGCCCCACTTGCCGTTGGCGTAGGCCGTCGTGCGGTTGATGGCGATGGCGCCGGTGTTGGAGTTCTCGGTGAAGCCGTTGCCGGCGTTGTCCCAGGCGGCCGAGTTGTTGACGACGTGCGCGACGACCTCGCCGTCACCGCCCAGCTTGTAGCCGTTGCCGTCGCCCGCGAACGCGGAGTCGGACCAGCGGTTCCTGCCGTTGCCGAAGGCCCAGGTGTGCTCGACGGTGACCGGGGAGGAGAAGGACCAGAAGTCGAGCCCGTCGTCCGAGTTGTTGTACAGGCGGGCCCCGGTGATCCTGTTCCCCGTTCCGGAGCCGAACTTCACGGCGATGCCGTCGGCGTTCTCGCCGTGGTTGGCCGGGTCGTAGTGGCCGTAGGAGTCGATGTTGCGGACCGTGTTGTTGACGGTGCCGTCTCCGGTGAGGGTGAAACCGGAGTCGCCGCCGTTGATGGTCTTGATGTTGTTCCAGTTGGTGCCGGTGCAGGACTGGCAGACGACCGCGCTGTCCGGGGAGTTCTGGAAGGTGATGCCCGAGACGTTCCAGTAGTCGGCGGTCAGCTTGAAGATCCAGCCGCCGTCGGGGAGGTTCGAGCCGTCGATCTTCACGGTCTCCGAGCCGTACGCGGTGAGCGTGATCGGAGACGACGAGCTGCCGTTGGCCGTGGACTGGAGCGTGGCCGTCGGGTAGTAGGTGCCGCCGCGGACCTGGATGACAGTGCCGGCGGTGGCGTTCCTGAGGGCGTTGGACAGATCGGTCGAGTTGCTGACGACCACGGTCGCGGCCTGTGCCTGGGTGGGGAGCACGGCCAGCCCGGTACCCAGGGTCAGGGCCGCCAGGGCGGTGAGGGCGGTACGACGAGACATGGAGTGCGGGTCCTTTCGTCGTGCGGTGTGGGGATTTACGTGTGGAGATCTAGGTGTGGGGATCTAGGTGTGGGGATTTACGGGGCTCACTGGACTTCGCGGGCCCTCCACGGCGTCCAGTCCCCCAGATACCCCTCACGGGTCACCGACCTGGCCTGCTCGGCGGTGAGTTGGGGCCGGTTGGCGGGGACGGTGACGACCGCGCCGAGGCCGGTGTTGCGGTACTCGGCGAAGCGCTGGTCCTGCCACGGGAAGCTGTCCGACATGTTGGTGTAGGGCGCGCGGGCGTCGATGCCGGGGCCGAGGTGGGTGTCGCGGACGGTGAGCGACGGATGGGCGGTCGGGTCGGAGCTGGGCACCCAGGGGCGGGCCAGCTTGTAGTACGCGTCGTGGGCCTCGCTGGTGACTCGGCTCCGGGTCACCAGGTAGCCGCGCGGGTTGGCACCCGCCGTCGAGGGTGCGAAGACGAAGCCGTACGGAGCAGATGACAGGTCGGTCCGGGTCAGGGTCCGGAAGTGGCAGTGCTCGTACACGGCCGTGGCCCGCCCGAAGACGAAGTCGACGTCGCCCTCCACATAGCAGTGCGCGAAGTACTGGCGGGCGAAGACGCCGAGGGCCATGGAGTCCGCGTACAGCGTGTCCTGGTGCCCGAGGAACCGGCAGTGGTGGAACGCGGACCGGTCGCCCTGCACCTTGATGGCGACGGCCTGGGTGCCGCTGACGCCGGGGTGGTCGGCGCGCAGCCAGTCGTTGGCGAAGGTGATGTCACGGGCGGTGAAGCCGTCGCCCTGGACGAGGGTGGTGGCGGAACCGGTGGTGCCGTAGGTGCCGCCGCCCGGCTTCGGCGTGCCGGCGGCGTTGTCGTGGACGATGACGACGTCACGCGGGTCGTCGCCGGCGCCGAGCCAGGTCATCTCGGTGCGGGTCACATCGACCGCGACCGTCTCGCGGTACGTCCCCGGCGCGATCACCAGCGTCCAGCCGCTGCCCTCGGCCGCGGTCACGGCGGCCTGGACGGAGGTGAAGTCGCCCTGGCCGAAGGGGTGGACGTACAGGGTCTTCGGGGTCGGGCGGGCGTCCGGCGAGCCGTACCGGCCGAAGGCGCACGGCCTGGCCCCGGTGGTGGCCCGCGCGGGGACCGGCGCGAGCGCGAGAGCGGCTGCGGCAGCGGTGCTCGCGGTGAGGAATCCCCTTCTGGACAGGGGGAGTCGGAGGTGGGGCGAGGGCATGCGGGTGCTCCTTTCGCAGGGCGGCTCGTGCGGGAGGTTGCCGGGGAGGGGCGGCCAGGGCTGCTGTGCGCCCCTCCCCCACCGGGTGGGTCAGCGCAGGCGGCCGGCGCCCGCGCGGTGATCGACGATCCCGGGCACCGCCTGGGGGTCGTCGACCTTCGTCCGCAGAGTGGGCGTCCACCCGGCCCCCGACTGGAGGGTCTCGCCGGGGATCTCGGCGTTGTGGACGGCGATGAGGTCCGTCGGCTTGCCGTTGACGTAGTTGTTCTCGGCGGTGAGCGGTGCCTCGTTCCACTTCTTCAGCGCCTTGCCGACGCTGACGCCGGGGGCCAACGAGAGGGCGTTGTGCGTGGCGTACAGCTGGGAGGAGGCGCCGATGCCGAAGACGTACGCGAAGTTCTGGTCCCCGGTGACGACGAAGTGGTTGTTGTACGAGTCGACCTGCCCGAACCGCACGCGCGGCGCCCGCTCGACGATCCCCTCGAAGCGGTTGTGGTGCAGGGTGACCTTGAGCTTGCCGGTGTCGGTCGAACCCGCGCTGTCGCTGTTTCCGATCAGCATGGTCTTGTCGTGATCGGTGAACGCGTTCCAGGACACCGTCACATGGTTGGCGCCGCGCACGACGTCAAGGAGCCCGTCGTGCTGCTGGTAGACCTTGCCGAAGTACGACGGCAGGGAACTGTCGGGGTAGCGGCCGTCGGTGAGGGTGTTGTGGTCGATCCACACATGGGTGGACCCGTACACCACCACGCCGTCGTACTCGGAGTTCCAGGCGCCGGTCTTGTTGTCGTCGGTCGGGTCCCACTGCGGGAAGCAGTCGATCGGGGCCTCGATGGTGAGGTTGCGCAGGATGACGTTGTCGACGCCCTTGATCTGGAGGCTGCCGCCGAGGATCCCGGAGCCCTTGCCGACCCCGACGATGGTGGTGTTGGCGGGGACGCTCGCCTTGATGGCCTTGTCCTGGCCGGCGGCGGACGCGGCCCGCAGCTCCTCCTGCTCACCGCTGACGGGGCTGTCGTGCCCCCACACCGCGGGGTCGTAGTCGGCGAGGTACCGCTGGAAGTCGTAGCCCTCCGCGGCGAAGGCGTCACACCCCTCCGAGACGGCGTCGATCATGCCATTGACCCTGATGATCCTGGGCGCGCTGCCGCCGTCGGCGAGCGCCTGCCGGAACTGCGCCCAGGTGGTGACGGTGTGGACGTGCGCGGTATCGGCGGCCGACCCACCGGTCGTGCCCGCGCCCTCCGAGCCCCATCCGTCACCGGCGGCGAGGACCTCCCGCCCGAGGTCCCGACCTCCGGCCTGCGCCGCCCCGGCGCCGGTACCGGTGAGGCCGAGCACGAGCGCGGTGCAGCCGGCGAGAACGGCAGCCTTCTTTGTGGCATGCCCATGCCATATCTGTATGTTCATTGTGCGGCTCTCTCCTCCACGGTCGGGGGGTTATGCGGTGGCGGTGGCCTGCGGCCAGGTGATCCAGGAGTCCGGGATCCCGTCGTCCAGCCGGCACACGTCCCGCGCGTTCAGCATCCGCGTACGCAGCATCTCCCGGGCCACAAGACGCGCCACGGCGATCGCGCCCGGCGGATTGAAGTGTGTGTTGTCCTGCTCGGTGGCGGTCCAGTTGAAGTACGTCTTCGTACCCTCGACCCCGAGCTCCTGCCACAACGCGAGCGACAGCGCCTGGATGTCGAGCAGCGCGACGCGCTCCTCCTGGGCGAGCGCGCGCATCGCCGCCGGATAGTCGCCATGGGTCGGCACGGCGTTGCCGCCCGCGTCGAACCTCCGCCGCTCGACGGCGGTGGCGAGCACGGGCCGAGCGCCCCGCGCACGGGCGCCGTCGATGTACAGCCGCAGACAGTCCTGATACGTCGACCATGGCTCGGTGTACCGCGTCGGGTCGGTGACCTTTTCGTCGTTGTGCGCGAACTGGATCAGCAGGAAGTCACCGGGACGGATGACCTGAAGGATGGCATCGAGCCGCCCTTCGTCGACGAAGCTCTTCGAACTGCGCCCGTTCACGGCGTGATTGGAAACGGGCAGCTGCTTGCGCAGAAAGAAGGGGAGCGCCATGCCCCACCCGGTTTCGGGTGCGGCGTCGGCGTATTTCTGGGCGGCGGTGGAATCACCGGCGATATAGAGGGTGCGACGGGGCTGGCTTGCCTCGGCGGTACCGGTGCCCGAGAGGGCGAGAGGAACAGCGGCGACGGCCGCAAGACCGACCTGTCTACGGGTGAGCGACACGACAGTGCCTTTCAAACGCGGGGGGTGGCAACCCCCCAGGGGCGCGGGGAACCGCGCGGCCGGCCACGAACGACCCGCGGCCGGCCGCACAGCAAAGCGACCGGGCTCTCAGCCGTTACGCGAAGTCCACTCGGCCTGAGCCTCATTCAGCTGACCGGCCATCGTGTCCAGAAACTCCTTGGCGCCCATGTCCCCGTTCAGCACCTTCTGGAAGTTCGGCTCGTTGTCGGCCTTGGAGATGGTGTTCCAGTCAGGCAGGTAGTACGGCAGCTGCACAATCGTCGTGGACCCGTCGGACAAGGCCGCCGCAGCCAACTTCGTGGGCTCGGCCTCCGAGATCCACGCATCCTTGGCGGCGTCGTTGTTCGCCGGCACCTGCCCAGCCGCCTTGTTGAACTTCGAGTTCTCCTCGTGCGACGTGGCGAACTCGATGAACTTCCAGGCGGCCTCCTTGTTCTTGGAACTCTTGAACAGGCCCATTCCATCAACAGGGTTCGACACCTGGATCCGCTTGCCGGCGGAGCCGACCGGCTGCGGAATGCCCCGGAACTTCTCGGTCCCGAGCGCCTTCACATGGTCCTGGTACGACCCCAGATTGTGGTTCAGCATGCCGATCGTGCCGGAATCCCACTGGGCGACCATCTTGGTGAAGTCGTTGTTGAGGTCGGCGGCCGGCGTGACCTTCTTGAACAGTGCGGCGTACTTCTCCAGCGCCGCCACGTTCTTGGGGTCGTTGACCGTCGTCTTGTCCCCGCCGGCGTCCCAGAAGGAATTGATCCCGGACTGCCCGTACATGGCGTCGAGCGCCTGCGCGATCGAACCGGCGCCACCACGAATGGTGTAACCGAACTCGTTCTTGCCGGAGTTCGTCAGCTTCTCCGCGGCCGCGTAGAACTTGTCCCACGTGGTCGGCTCGTCCAGTCCCGCCTTCTTGAACAGGTCCGTGCGGTAGTACAGCACACCGTTGTTCGCGGAGGTCGGCACCGAGTACAGCTTGCCGTCACCGCCGCCGGCCGCCTTCAGCGAAGTGACCATGTCCTCGTTGAGCTTGCCGTTGAGCGAGGACTTGGCGAGCCGGTCGTCCAGCGGCTCCAGTGCGTTCTGCGCGGCGAACCCGGCGAGCATCGCCGCGCCGACGCCGCCGACGTCCGGCAGACCGCCGCCCTGGATGGCGGTGTCCACCTTGGACTGGTAGTCGGTGGAGGGGATCCCGACGTACTCGACCTCGATGTCGGGGTTCGCCTTCTCGAAGTCGGCGATGATCTCCTTCCAGATGTCGGTGCGGACACCGCCGTTGTTGTCCCAGAAGACGATCTTCCCTTTGCCGCTGCCCTCGGCGCCCTTGTCCCCGCCCGCACTGCTCCCGTCGTCACCGCAGGCGGTGGCGGTCAGGGCGAGGACGGACCCGAGGGCGACGGCCAGGGCGGCGCGCCTGCTTCTGCGGATGCTGATCTTCATTGGTCGGCTCTCTTCGTTTCTGGATCCAGCGGGGACATGACGTGTGGGGGTCAGTGACGGGCGTCGCTCATCTGCGGCCGGTCCGCGGTCACGGCCGCGCCCGGTCCGAAGTTCCGGTACTCGGCGAACCGGGCGTCCTTGCACCCCGGATCAGCACCGGGGCGACCGCCGCAGGGCTCATCGCCCGGGTGCCAGGGCCGCCCCAGGACCTTCGAGTCGGTGATCAGGAACCCGTGCGGGTTCCCCGTCCAGCGCCGCGCGGCCGCCGAAGGGGCGTGGGCGGCGGCCTTCGCCTCGCCCATCGCGCCCAGTCCCGGGGCCGCGACCAGCCCCAGGACGGCGGCCACGGTTCTGCCGGCGGACTCTCGGCAAGCGCTTGCTACGGAGGTGCGTCATTGCGGCTCCCAACAGGCTCGACAGGCCTACGAGTGCGGTGGGTTACAAGGCGCTGATCCTGAACTGCGTGAAGGTCGCCGCGCCGGCGTGTCCCTGGCCGGCGGGAGCGAGACCGAACAGGCCCAGCAGGGCGCCGACCCAGCGCCAGGGCGTGGCGGCGAACACCGGCCCCGAGGAACGCGGGCCGTCCCCGACGTCGTAGCGGAACCGGCAGCGCGCCCCGGCCCCGATCTCGATCCGCAGCCGCACCCGCCCCTCCGGCGCGAGCCGCGCGTGATCGGCGTCCCGTTCCCGCTCCGCGACGGCCTCCGCGAACCGGTGCACGACCCGCACCTCGCCGTCCGCGCCGCGCTGGAGCCCGATCCAGCCGAACGCGTCCCCGAGCACCGCGAGCCCCGCCCGCGCCCCGGGTTCCTCGCTGTCCAGCCGCAGCTCGACCTCGACCGCGCACGGTGCCCCGGGCAGTCGCTGGGTGAGGATGTTCGGCAGTCTGCGCAGGTCGTGCGCGTGGGCCGAGCGGACGCAGGCCAGTCTCAGGCCGTCGCCGGAGTGCTGGGTGGCCCAGCCGTCCTGGGGGTTGGCGGTCCATGACCACTGGCGTCCGAAGCGTCCGCCGGGGAAGTCGTCGTCGGTGGCGGGCGCGGCGGCCGGCTGCGGCGGCAGATCGGGCGTGCGGTGTACGGCGACGGGGGCGCCCTCGGCCCCGAGCACCGGCCAGCCGTCCGCGCTCCAGCGCATCGGCTGGAGGTGGACGACCCTGCCGTACGCGCCCCGCTGCTGGAAGTGCAGGAACCAGTCCTCACCGGACGGGGTGCGCACCCAGCCGCCCTGGTGCGGTCCGTTGACGTCGGTGTCCTTCTGTTCGAGGACGATCCTCTCCTCGTACGGCCCGAAGAACGCGCGCGAGCGCAACGCGCCCTGCCAGCCGGTCTCCACTCCCCCGGCCGGTGCGAGGATCCAGAACCAGCCGTCGTGCCGGTAGAGCTTCGGCCCTTCGAGGGTGAACCATCCGGGGATCCCGTCGCCGTCGACGATCACCTTGCCCTCGTCGAGGAGTTCGGTGCCGTGCGGGTGCATACGGTGGCCGGTGAGGCGGTTCTTCACCCCCGACCGGGACTTGGCCCAGGCGTGCACGAGGTAGGCCTCGCCGGTCTCGTCGTCCCACAGGGGGCAGGGGTCGATCAGGCCCTTGCCCGCCTTCACCAGGTGCGGGCGGGTCCAGGGACCTCGGATCTCGGGGGCGTTGACCTGGAGGATGCCCTGGTCGGGGTCGCCCCAGAAGATCCAGAAGCGGTCGTCGTGGTGCCGTAGGGACGGGGCCCAGACCCCGCAGTCGTGGCGCGGTGCGGTGAACTCCCGCTCCGGCTCCAGGCGTTCCAGGGCGTGGCCGACCAGCGTCCAGTTGACGAGGTCCCGGGAGTGCAGCAGGGGCAGGCCCGGGGCGCGGCCGAAGCTGGAGGCGGTGAGGTAGAAGTCGTCGCCGACGCGGACGACGTCCGGGTCGGACCAGTCGGCGTTCAGGACGGGGTTGCGGTACACGTCGGTCGTCACTGGCTCACCGCCTTGCGGACCAGGGCCGCCACCTCGATGCGGGGAAGGTGTCCGTCGGCGACGACGGTGACGATCCGCCGGACGACGGTCTCGCCCGGCGCGACGGCCAGCCGTTCCTCGGACGCCAGCGAGGACCCGACGCCCGGGTACTCCTCGGCGCGCACGAACCACGGGTCCTGCCGGGTCTGTTCGGTGGCCCCGGCGAAGGCGAGCGTCCACGTGCTGCCCGCGAGGGCGACCCAGTCGGCACGGGTGCCGTGGATGGCTGCCTCGCCCTCGCGGTCGACGGTGAAGACCTCCGGGGGCCGGCGCTCCTTGCGGGCCCGCCAGAAGAAGCCGCCGTAGGCCGAGCCGGGCCGTCCGTTGGTCGCCGGGCTGCCGATCGACAGCGGCTGCGCGGTCACGTTGGTGAGGGAGAAGGTGAAGTCCAGCGCCCAGGCCGTGGAGGTCAGTTCGGTGGACGCCACCGTACGGCGTTCGCGCAGCAGCTCGGCGCCCGCCGCCACCCAGCGCAGTTCCTCGACGAAGCCGTCGGGGTCGCGCAGCTGGAAGGAGGTGTGCCGCTGGGCGCCGTGGTTGTCGAGTTCGGTCGGGCCCCGGTCGCGGACGTAGGTGCGCCCGCCCCAGAAGTTGGCCCCCTCGACGTCGGGAACGGCCACACCGACGCCGAGGTGGTGTGTGTGGTCGGCGGGGCTCAGCTCGGTGACCGCGGTGCCGGCCAGGGTGGTGACGGGGTGCAGATAGGGGCGCGGGGAGAGCCGGGGCGGCAGCTCGGGCCGGGTGACATAGCGGCCGACCGGTCGGCCCGCGACGCGCAGCACCGGGGTGTCCTGGGGGGTCATCAGGTGCTCACCTCTTTCGTTCGTGCCGGGAGCGCCCAGGGGGCGCCCAGCTCGGAGTAGAGGGCGAGGGTGTCGGCGGCGGCCGCGACCAGGCCGTCGATGCCGGGCACCACCCGGCGCTGCTCGCCGGGGAGCAGGCGCCAGGCCTCGGCGGGCAGCGGGGCCGGGTCGGGGGCCAGTCGAATCGCTTCAACCACCTTCATGAAAGCGCCCGTCGTGTCGGGTGTGACCAGCGGGTCGGTGCCGTCGGTGAGGTGCTCGACGAGGTTTTCGAGCAGGTCGGTGCGGCCGTACTCGAACTCCTCGGGGCCGTGGTTCGCGCGCTGGAGCAGGACGCGGTCCTGCTTGTACCAGAAGGTGATCCGGCCTTGATCGCCGTGGACGACGACATACGGCTCGTCGGGGTCCTCGGCGCAGAGGGTGGCGGCGACGACGATCTGAGGCCCGCTCGTGGTGACTCGGACGCAGGAGGTGTCGTCGGACTCGATGTCGTTGGCCCGCAGCAGCTCGGTCTCGATGCCGGTGACGTCGTCGGCGCGCACGGTGCCGCCCAGGGCGAGCGCGGTGGCGACGGCGTGCGCGAGCGGGTTGGTGAGCACCCCGTCGATCACGTCGACGCCGTTCAGCCTGCGCTTGCCCGCCCAGGGCGCCCGCCGGTAGTACGCCTCGGGACGCGCCCAGGCACCCGCCCCGCCGATGCCGGAGATCTCGCCGATCGCTCCCTCGGCCATCAGCGTCCGGATCACGGGCACGGCGCCCGAGCCCAGCGACTGGAAGCCGATCTGACAGACGACCCCGGCCTCGGCGACCCCGTCCGCCATGCGCCGGAACTCGGCGTACGACGGGGCGGGCGGCTTCTCCAGCAGGATGTGCACGCCCCTGCGCGCCGCCGTCAGCGCCAGGTCGGTGTGGGTCGGGATCGGCGTGCAGATCACCGCGATCCGTGCGCCGGTGGAGTCGAGGAGGGCGCCGAAGTCGGCGGACTGCTGCGGCTCCCCCAGGCCCTCAGGGATCTCCCGCGCGGTGAGCGGAGTCAGCTCGCAGATCCCCGCCAGCCGCACGATCCCCTTGTCCTGGAGCCGCCGGATGTTGTCGAGGTGCCAGCGGCCGTGGCCACGCGCGCCCGCGAGGACGATCGGTACGGCAGTGCTCATGGGATCCTCCCTGCGCCCGCGCCGCGTGCCACCGCTCGGTCGGCCGCCGCGCTGTCGATCTTTGCGTGCAGGGTAGGTGTCCGGCCGACGCCGGCTGGGAGGTCACGCTCGCTGATGTCCAGCGGACCGTCGTGGCGGAGGCCCAACAGAGCGGTCGGTGCATCTGTGTGACGGAGGCTCATCCCTTCACCGCCCCCGCGCTGAAGCCCGTGATCAGCCATTTCTGGATGAAGGCGAACACGATCACGACGGGTACGGCCGCGATGATGCCGCCCGCGGCGAGCGCGCCCACGTCGACGCTGTCGGCGCCCATCAGGGTGTTGAGGCCGACCGGGATGGTCTGCTTCTCCTGGTTGTTGAGGAACATCAGGGCGAACAGGAAGTGGTTCCAGGAGTGCACGAAGGCGAAGGAGCCGACGGCGATCAGACCGGGCCGCAGCAGCGGCAGGACGACGATCCTGAACGCCGTCATCCGGTTGCAGCCGTCGACCCAGGCCGCCTCCTCCAGGGAGTAGGGCACGTTCTTGATGAAGTTGCTGATCAGGATCATCGACAGCGGCAACTGAAAGACCGTCTCCGCGAGGATGACGCTGCCCAGCGAGTTGATCATCTGGAGCTCGGCGAAGATCTCGAACAGCGGCACCAGGAGCAGCGCGCCCGGCACGAACTGGGAGCAGAGCAGGGCGAGCATGAAGGCACGCTTGATCCTGAAGTCGAAGCGCGCGAGGGCGTAGCCGCCGGCCAGGGCGACCAGGGTCGTCATCAGCAGGGTGACGACGCCGACCAGCACGCTGTTCTGGAAGTAGGTGCCGAAGCTCCGCTCCGTCCAGACCTTCTCGAAGTGGTCGAAGGTCATCGGCCAGGGCACCAGCGAGGTCGAGCCGGACGGGCGCAGGGAGAAGAGCAGGATCCAGTAGAAGGGGATGAGGGTGAAGACCAGGTAGATCGACAGCGGGAGATAGATCTGCCAACGCGGGACCTCGTCCCAGGAGCGGTGCTTCCTCTTCGGACGGGGCGGTTCGGGGGCGACCGGCATGGGCGCGGGCGCGACCTGCGTGGCTTCCTTCACGCTCACTTGTCCTCACCTCCGAACTTGCTCAGCCGCAGATAGACGATCGAGCAGAAGAGCAGAATCACGAACGCGACCGTGGTCAGGGCGGACGCGTAGCCGAAGTTGTGCGCGTCGACGCTGGTGTTGGCGATGTACAGCGGCAGGGTCGTGGTCACTCCCGCGGGGCCGCCGCCGGTCAGCGTGTAGAGCAGGTCGACGTTGTTGAACTCCCACACCGCGCGCAGCAGCGTGGACAGGACGATCGCGTCCTTCAGATGGGGCAGCGTGATGTGCCAGAACTGCTTGATCCGGCCGGCCCCGTCGACCTCGGCGGCCTCGTACAGGTCCTTCGAGACGGACTGGAGGTCGGCGAGGATGAGGATCGCGAAGAACGGCACGCCGCGCCACAGATCGGCGACGATCGCCGCCGGGAAGACGGTCGAGGTGTCCGACAGCCAGCTGGTGCCGTAGGAGCCGATGCCGACGTCCGCGAGGTAACGGGTGATGCCCGTCTGGGAGTTGTAGAGCAGCACCCAGATCGCCGAGGTCAGCACACCGGAGACGGCCCACGGCGAGAAGACGAGCGCCCGGCCCAGCGCCCGGCCCGCGAAGGTCTGGTTGACGATCAGCGCGAGCGCGAGCCCGAACAGCAGCTGCAACCCCACCTCGACGAACACCCACTTGGCGCTGAAGACCAGCGTGTCCCAGAACAGCGGGTCCTCGGTGAAGGCGTGGACGAAGTTGTCGAGGCCCGTGAAGCCGTTCCGCCACGGCTTGGTGGGGTTGTACTCCTGCAGACTGTAGTAGAAGACGCTGATCACCGGGTAGGCGATGAAGCCCAGCATGAGCAGGGCCGCCGGGGCGATCAGCAGATACGGGAGCCTGCGCGGCGTGGCGGAGGCACGGCGTCGCCGGGGTGGCGCGGGCGGTTTCGCCACGGCTGCGGCTTGGGCCATGACTGGTCTCCGTTCTTGTACGTCGTGCGTGCGTACGCTGTTCGGGAAGCGCTTTCTCTCGTTGCGTGGTTGGTTCTTGGCCGTGCCTGGTGGTGCCGTGGTGGCGCCGTGGTTCAGCCCGCGTAGGGATCCGCGACCTTGCCCGGCCGGGCCAGGAACTCGAAGTCGCAGCCGGTGTCGGCCTGGGTGATCTGTTCGTTGTAGAGCGCGCCGTAGCCGCGCTCGTACCGTGCGGGCGGCGGCGTCCACTCCGCCCTGCGGCGCTCCAACTCCTCGTCGTCCACGTGGAGATGGAGCGTGCGCGCCTCGACGTCGAGGGTGATCAGGTCCCCGGTCCGCACGAGGGCCAGCGGTCCGCCGACGTACGACTCGGGCGCCAAGTGCAGCACACACGTGCCGTAGCTCGTCCCGCTCATCCGGGCGTCGGAGATACGGACCATGTCCCGCACGCCCTGCTTGAGCAGGTGGTCGGGGATCGGCAGCATGCCGTACTCGGGCATCCCCGGCCCGCCCTTGGGCCCGGCGTTGCGCAGCACCAGCACACTGTCGGCGGTGATGTTCAGCGAAGGGTCGTTGATGGTCCGCTGCATCGTCCTGTAGTCGTCGAAGACCACCGCGTTGCCGGTGTGCTTGAGCAGGTGCCGCTCGGTGGCGATGTGCTTGATGACCGCGCCGTCCGGACAGAGGTTGCCCCGCAGCACGGCGAGCCCGCCCTCGGCGGCGACCGGGTTGCTCCGGGGCCGGATGACGTCGTCGTTGTGCACGACAGCGCCCTCGATCTGCTCGCGCAGGGTGCCGCTCACGGTCCGCCGGTCAAGGTGCAGCAGGTCGGTGATCCGCGAGAGGAAGGCGGGCAGACCGCCGGCGAAGTGGAAGTCCTCCATGAGGTACGGCCCTCCACCGGGCCGTACGTTGGCCAGTACCGGCACCGAGCGCGCGAGGAGATCAAAGTCGTCGAGTGTGAGCGGGACTTGGCAGCGTCCCGCCATCGCGATCAGATGGATGACCGCGTTGGTGGAGCCGCCGAGCCCGAGCACCGTGGTGACGGCGTCCTCGAAGGCCTCGCGGGTGAGGATCTCGGACGGCTTGAGCGCGGTCCAGGCGAGCTCCACGGCCCGGCGCCCGGAGGCGGCGGCCATCCGCTCGTGCCCGGAGTCGACGGCCGGGATCGAGGAGGCGCCTGGCAGCGTCACGCCGAGGGCTTCGGCTGCCGCGGTCATCGTGGACGCGGTCCCCATGGTCATGCAGTGACCCGGTGAACGCGCCAATCCTCCCTGGAGCTCTCGTAGTTCACAGTCCGTCAGATTGCCCGCGCGGCGCTCGTCCCAGTACTTCCACATGTCGGTGCCGGAGCCGAGCGTCTCACCGCGCCAGTGCCCCGGCAGCATCGGCCCCGCGGGAACGAAGATCGACGGAACGTCGGCCGAGGCAGCGCCCATGAGCAGCGCCGGTGTCGACTTGTCGCAGCCGCCGAGCAGCACCGCCGCGTCGATCGGATACGACCGCAGCAGCTCCTCGGTCTCCATCGCGAGCAGGTTGCGGTAGAGCATCGGGGTCGGCTTCTGGTACGTCTCCGACAGCGTGGCGACCGGGAATTCGAGCGGGAAGCCCCCGGCCTGCCACACCCCCCGCTTGACCGCCTCGGCCCGCTCGCGCAGATGGACATGGCAGGGGTTGATGTCGGACCAGGTGTTGAGGACGGCGATCACCGGGCGGCCCCGGTACTCCTCCGCCTCGTAACCCAGCTGGCGCATGCGGGCGTTGTGCGACCAGGTGCGCAGCTGGCCCTCGGTGCCGTACCACTGGTGGCTTCTGAGCTCTTCGGGGCGCTTTCTGTCGGTCATATGGACCATCCGGCGGCGATGGCGGCGACCTCGGCGCGCTCGTCCTCGGGCAGTTCCCTGCTGGGCGGGCGGACGTCGCGGCGGCACAGGCCGAGGGAGGCGAGGGCCTCCTTGACGACGGTGACGTTGTTGGCGGAGCCGTTCGCGGCGCGCAGTTCCTCGAAGCGGCGGATCTGCTCCCAGACCTTCATCGCACCGGGGTAGTCCCCGGATCGAAGCGCTTCGATCATGTTCATGGAGACGGCCGGGGCGACGTTCACCAGCCCGGAGGTGAAGCCGGTGGCACCCGCGGAGAAGTACGACGGCGCGTACGGTTCGGCGAGCCCGGCCACCCATACGAAGCGCTCCAGGCCGGCGTCACGGGCGAACGCGGCGAACCTGGCGGCGTCCGGGACGGCGTATTTCACGCCGATGACGTTCGGGCAGTCGTCGGCGAGTTCGGCGAGGCGCGCGCCGCCGAGCTGGGCGTTGCGGATGTACGGGACGACACCGAGGTCGGGCACGGCGGCGGCGATGGCACGGTGGTAGTCGACCCAGCCGTGCTGCGAGACATACGGGTGCACCGGCTGATGGACCATCACCATCCGCGCGCCCAGGTCGCGGGCGTGCCGGGCGGAGGCGATGGCGGTGGGCACGTCGTGGCCGACGCCGACGAGGAGGGCGGCGCGGTCGCCGGCCTCGTCGACGGTCAACTCGGTGACGAGGCGGCGTTCTTCGGGGGTGAGGGTGTAGAACTCGCCGGTGTTGCCGTTGGGGGTGAGGGTGGTGACGCCCCCGTCGAGCAGACGACGCAGCAGGGCCCGGTGGGCGTCCTGGTCCACGCGGCCGTCCTCGGCGAACGGGGTCACCGGGATCGCCACCACATCGGCCAGGGCCGTCCGCTGGGGCTCGAACGTCGTTGTCATGCCGGTCCGTCCTCTCCCTGGGCCTCGACTCCCGCGTCCGGGAAGGCGCGTCGCACGAACGACGCGATGTGGGCGTGCAGGGCACGTGCGGCGCCGTCTGCGTCCCCTTCGAGCGCCAGCCGCAGGATCTCCCGGTGCTCGCCGGCCTCCCGCTCCCAGGAGGGCGAGGCGGCCCAGGCGACGGCGGAGACGAGCGCGGCCTGATCGCGGACTTCGTCGAGCATGCGGCCGAGCAGCGGGTTGCCGCACGGCAGGTAGAGGGCGCGGTGGAACTCCCGGTTGGCGAGCGACCGTTCGGCGGTGTCGGTGGCGGCGTCGGCGCGGGTCAGCGCGTCACGGGCGGCGTCGAGGGAGGCGCCGCGCCGCACGGCCCGCTTGAGCGCCTCGGGTTCGAGGAGCAGCCGCACGTCGTAGACCTCGCGCGCCATGTCCGCGTCCACCATGCGCACCGTGACGCCCTTGTACTGGTTCATCACGACCAGCCCGGTCCCGGCCAGCGTCTTGAGCGCCTCGCGCACCGGGGTCTTCGACACCCCGAACTGCGCGGCGAGCTCGGTCTCCACCAGGGCCTGACCTGGCGTCAACTGTCCGGTGAGGATGCGGCGTTTGATCTCCTCCAGCACGTACTGCGTGCGGGAGGGGATCGGCGTGGGCACAGAGGTCATGCGCGCCTCTCGGATCTTCGCGGGATGGCTCTCGCGTATGGGATCTCACGTATCGCGTCTCATATATGACGTACGAAGTACGACGCGATGAAGGTAGGAGGGGGCGCATGATTCGTCAACGCTTCTGACAAAGGAAGTTGGGCAGGGGGCAAGGAGGTTGGGGGTGGACACCACGTCCCCGGACCGATCCGCGCCGGTCAGGCGAGGGAGGGATGCCACCGGGCGGGCGGCGACGGGAACGCCGGGTGATCCTCGCCGTCCGCCGGGAGACCTCGTACCGGATTCCCGCCCTACGAACCCCGCTTCCAGCCCGGATCCCGCCCGCTCAGCCCCACCGCCCGGTCCAGCAGGGGCGCCTCGTCCGGTACCGGGACGACCGGGCCGAAGATGCCGCCGCCGCGGTCGCCGGCGTCGGCTGCGGCGCGCAGGAAGTCGTGGGACATCCGAAGGGCGGCCGGGTCCGGCGCGTACGGCTGCCCTGTGGCCACCGCCAGGTCCCAGGCGTGGATCACCAGCTCGTCCACGGCCACCGCGCCGGCCACGGCACCCGGCAGGTCCACGCCGCCCGCGCGGGTCATGCCGGTCCAGGCGTCCGGGGCGCGCCACACGTCGGCCAGCTCGTCGAGCACCTTGGGCAGCTCCTCGCGCCAGCCCGGGCCGATGTCCGGGAGCGCGGATTCCGGGTTGGTGTCGGTGGTGGGGCCCAGGTCCTTGCGGCCGGCGTCACGGAAGGCGACGGACAGGCCGAGCAGATGCCCCAGCATGTTGCGCACCGCCATGTCAGGGCATGGCGTCGGCGCCGAGAGCTGCTCGTCGGTGACTGCGTCCGCGAGACGGGCGACGACGCGGGTCTGCGGTCCTAGGTCAAGGGTCGTGTCGGTCATGGGCAGGCTCCTCACAGATCTGTTCCTGAAAGGTGGACCGGCGGCGGGGACGAAACTCATCGGCGGCGTCTTCCCGCCCGCGAAGGGGATGACCAGGTTGCCCTTGATGTGATGGACGATGTCCCACGCGGTGTGCGGCAGCCAGGCGCTGCCGATGAAGGTCCACGACTCCAGGCCGCGATGGGCGACGTAGGCGGTACACACTCTGCCCAGCGGCTCCCCGCAGCTGATTAGGGCACTTGCCCGATCCCCGCACCCCCGCCTTAGCCGCACAGTGGCCAGGCATGACGATCAACGCTCCCCGGGCCCTCCCGCCCGTCCTGCGCGATCGCAACGCCGGTCTCTATCTCGCCGGCGTAGTGGTCTCCGGTTTCGGTACCTCGGCGCTGTGGCTGGTGTCCGGTGTGTGGGTCAAGGACCTCACCGGCTCCGACGGCCTGGCCGCGCTGTGCGTGCTCGCCATGTGGGCGCCCACACTGGCCGGCCCCCTGCTCGGCACGCTCGCCGACCGCGGCCGCCGCAAGCCCCTGCTGATAGCCACGAACCTGCTCCTGGCCGCGCTGCTCCCGAGCCTGTTCCTGGTCGACTCACCGGACCGGGTGTGGCTCGTGTTCGCCGTCCTGTTCGCCTACGGCGCCGCGGGCGTGGTCCATGACGCCGCCGAGTCGGCCCTCGTCGCCACCGCCGTCCCCGCCTCCCTGCTCGGCGACTTCAACGGGCTGCGCATGACCGCCACCGAGGGCATGAAGCTCCTCGCCCCGCTGGCCGGCGCCGGTGTCTACGCGGCGTACGGCGGCGCGAGCGTCGCGCTGCTCGACGCCGTCACCTTCGTGCTCGCGACCGGCCTGTACGCGTGCCTGCGGGTCCGCGAGAGCAGGCCGGAGCCGCCGGCCGGGGGCTGGCGGGCGCAGACCGTCGAGGGCGCCCGCTATCTGTGGGCGCACCCCCGGCTGCGTCCGCTCGTCCTGGCCGGCGGCACCACCATGCTGTTCGCCGGGCTCAACGGCGCGATGATCTACGCCGTCATCGACGGCCTCGGGCACGCTCCGGCGTACGCCGGTGTGCTGTACGCCGTCCAGGGCGCCGGTTCGGTGGTGATCGGGCTGCTGTCCGGCCCGGCGCTGCGCCGCCTCGGCGAGCGCCGTTTCGCCGCGTACGGCATCGCCCTGACGGCCGTCGCCGCGGGCCTGCGGGCGATCCCGTCCGACCCGGTGGCGCTGGTGTGCAGCGCGGCGGCCGGCGTGGGGCTGCCGTGCGTCCTGATCGCCGCGCTCACGGCCGTGCAGCGCGAGACGCCGGAAGCGCTGCTCGGCCGTACGGCCGCCACGGCCAACACGCTTGTCTTCACGCCGAACGTCGTCGGGCTTGCGGTGGGCGCGGCCCTGGTCGAACTGCTCGACGTACGGCTGCTGTTGGCGGTACTGGGCCCGGTTTGGCTGCTGAGCGCCGTACCGCTGCTTCAGAGCGCGGCGAGACCTTCCCGTACCGCTGCCAGGTCCCCGTCCGACGCCAACCCCGCGTGATAGAGCCGGAGCTCCGTGGCCCCGAGCTCACGCGCGCGTGCCGCGTCCGACGCCAGCGTGCCGGGGCTGCCGCCCATCCCGGAGACCACACCGAGGTTGGCGGCGACGACCGCGCCCTCGCGCCCCTGCTCGGTGAAGGGCGTCAGCAGACCGGGCCCGCCCGCGCAGGGCACGACCACGCCGTCCGCGACGGAGAGGATGTGCTCGGGGTCGACGCCCGGGTTGGCGCCGACGTGATACGTCACGGGGTCGGCGTGCAGCAGGATCTGGAAGCCGTCGGGGGCGGCGGCACGGACCGCCCGGACCGCCGTCTCCTGGAGTGTGCGGGCGGTTTCGTCGCGCCACGCGCGCGTGGCCGCCGCCGTCCGCGAGCCAAGCAGCTTCTCGACACCGGCCCAGCCCCCGTCGTCCGGCGCCCCCTGCCAGAGCGGCTCCAGGGCGGCGCGTACGGCGGCCGCCAGCTCGTCGGCGTCGAGGCCCTGGGCGCCGTAGCCCTTCTCGCAGGTCGGGCAGAAGCAGAGGGACATCAGGTACATCCCGGCGTCCCCGAGCGGGACCCCGGCCGTCTTGTCGTGGGCGTGCAGATGCTGCAGGCCGTACCAGCCGAGGGACTCCAGTTCGGTGCCGCGCGCCCCGGGGCGTACGGCGGCCTCGGCGGCCAGGTCGACGAGGTACGCGCGCGTGGCGGGCTGGGCGATGCACGGGGCCCAGGGGTAGCGGTCGCCGTAGGCGTTGACGACCGAGGTGGCCGGATGCTCGCCGCCCAGGCGGGAGTTGTGCGCGATGACGACCCAGGTGTGCACCTCCAGACCCGCGTCCGCGAGCGCGGCGGCCGCCTCGCCGAAGGCGTCGCCGGGTGCCCAGTCGCCTGCGGCGTAGGGGTGCAGCTCCCGGCCCTTCCAGCGGTCGTCCGCCGGGTAGAGCACGGCCGCGTGTTCGGCGGTGACGATGCGGTGGCGCGGATGGCGGGGGGTGAGGGCGCGGGTGGAGTGGTAGGCGGCGGCGAGCGTCACCTGGCGTACACCGAGGGCGGCGATCCTGTCGGGTGCCTGCGGGTCTCCGTTGACGTCCCAGGGGTAGACGAATGTCGACGCCTTCACTTGGCCGCCTCCGGGTCCTTCTCCAGCAGCGCGTAGCCGCGCTCGATCACCTGGGCGAGCTGCTTGACATGATCCTCGCTGGGCTCGTGCAGCGGCGGCCGCACCTCCCCAACGTCCAGCCCCCGCAGCCGTACGCCCGCCTTGACGAGGGCGACGGCGTAGCCGCGGCCCTGGGCGCGCAATTCGACGAACGGCCGGTAGAAGCCGTCCAGGAGACGGGTGACGGTCGCCTCGTCGCCGGCCTCCAGCGCCCCGTAGAAGGCGAGGGCGATCTCGGGGGCGAAGCAGAACACGGCGGAGGAGTAGAGCGTGACGCCGAGGGCGCGGTAGGCGAGCTGGGTCTGTTCGGCGGTCGGCAGGCCGTTGAAGTAGAGGAACTCGCCGGAGAACTCGGTGCGTACGGCGCTGACGATCCGCTGCATGAGGTCCAGGTCGCCGAGGCCGTCCTTGAGGCCGATGACGCCGTCCGTGCGGGCCAGTTCGACGACGGTGGCCGGGGTGAACACGGCGTTGTCGCGCTGGTAGACGATGACGGGCAGCGCGGACGCCGCCGCGATCTCCTTGTAGTGCCGCAGCAGCCCCTCCTGCCCGGCGACGACGAGATACGGCGGCATGGCCAGCAGGCCGTCCGCGCCTGCCGCCTCGGCGAGCCTCGCGTACCGCACCGCGAGGGCGGTGCCGTACCCGGCGCCCGCGACGACCGGCACACGTCCGTCCGCCGCCTCGACGGCCGCCCGCACGCACGCCTCGTACTCCTCGGGCGTGAGCGCGTGGAACTCCCCGGTGCCACAGCAGGCGAACACGGCGGCGGCCCCGGCCTCCACGCCCCGGCGCACATGGGTGCGGTAGGTGTCCAGGTCGACCGAGCCGTCGGGGCCGTAAGCGGTGACGGGGAAGAACAGCGGCCCGCCGGGGATGCTCAGGCGTGCGGCAAGAGGGGCTGACGTCACGGGCTCTCCCTAATAACGAAGACGACTGCACAACGAGGACGGCTGCGTAGCGTGGACGAACTCCATGCAGAATTCTGATCAGAGTTTACATTTATGAACACGTACCACACCACCCTTGACGGGCAAGGTCGGTGATCCTTAGCTTGTCCATGAATGTGAATATCGTGCGTGCATACAGACGGTCCAGGACTCAAGGAGAACCGAGGATGCCAGCCCCCCGCACCGTTCTGCTCACCGGCGCCGCCGGCGGCCTCGGCACCCTGATGCGGGACCTGCTCCCGGCGTACGGCTATGAGCTGCGGCTGCTCGATCTGCGCCCCATCGAGGGCGAGCCGGACGCGATCGTCGCCGACCTCGCCGACCGGGCGGCGCTGCGCGAGGCCGTACGGGGCGTCGACGCGATCATCCACCTCGCGGGCATCTCCCTTGAAGCTCCGTTCGAGAAGATCCTCAAGGCGAACATCGAGGGCACGTACAACCTGTACGAGGCCGCTCGCGAGGAGGGCGTCGAGCGGATCGTCTTCGCCTCGTCCAACCACGCGGTGGGCTTCACACCCCGCCCCCAGGGCGACGACCCCCTCATCCCCGTCGACACCCCGCGCCGCCCGGACACCTTCTACGGCCTGTCCAAGTCCTTCGGCGAGGACCTCGCGCAGTTCTACTGGGACAAACACGGCATGGAGACGGTGTCCGTGCGCATCGGCTCCTGCTTCCCCGAGCCGACCAGCGTCCGCATGCTCTCGGTGTGGATGAGCCCCGCCGACGGCGCCCGCCTCTTCCACGCGGCCCTGACCGCCGAGGACGTCGAGCACACCGTCGTCCACGGCTCGTCCGCGAACACACGCCTGTGGTGGGACCTCACCTCCGCCCGCGCGCTCGGCTACGAGCCGCAGGACGACTCCGAGCCGTACGCCGAGAAGCTCATCGCCGAGCAGGGCGAGCTCGACCCGGAGAACATCGCGCACGCCTACCTGGGCGGCCACTTCGTGAGCGACCCGCCGACCTGGCCGTACTGACCGAAACGGATTGCCGGGAAAGAGCGGGCGGGCACCGAACGGGCCCGCCCGCCGCACATTCGGGCACCGTGCGCGCCCGATCTCACCCGCCGCACCGCAACCGTGCAGGTCCGAGACGGACACTGCACATGGTGAACGGGCACATACGGGCAGCATCGGACTCGCAAGAGAGCTGGTCAGTGCCCGACACCCGCTGTAGAACTTCCCCCATGGGCCTCACCGGGCCCGAACGGGCAGCGAAGCGGAAGGCAGATGTCGGTCATGAGCACGAAAACGGCGGAAGAGCGCCAACGCGAGATCGTGCTGGCCGCACGGCGTGACGGCGCGGTCGACGTCACCGCGCTCGCCGCCGAGCTGGGCGTGGCCAAGGAGACCGTACGGCGGGATCTGCGCGTTCTGGAGGACCACGGCCTGCTCCGCCGTACCCATGGCGGCGCCTACCCGGTGGAGAGCGCCGGCTTCGAGACGACGCTCGCCTTCCGCGCCACCAGCCATGTCCCCGAGAAGCGCCGGATCGCGGGCGCCGCGGCCGAGCTGCTCGGGGACGCCGAGACGGTCTTCGTCGACGAGGGCTTCACCCCCCAGCTCATCGCCGAGGCCCTGCCCACCGACCGGCCGCTGACCGTGGTCACCGCGTCCCTGCCGGTCGCGGGCGCGCTCGCCGAGACGGAGCACGTCTCCGTGCTGCTGCTCGGCGGCCGGGTACGGCCCGGCACCCTCGCCACCGTCGACCACTGGACCACGAAGATGCTGGCCGGCTTCGTCATCGACCTGGCGTTCATCGGCGCCAACGGCATCTCCCGCGAACACGGCCTGACCACCCCCGACCCGGCCGTCAGCGAGGTCAAGGCGCAGGCGATCAGGGCCGCGCGCCGCACGGTGTTCGCGGGCGTGCACACCAAGTTCGGCGCGGTCAGCTTCTGCCGGTTCGCGGACATCGGCGCACTGGAGACGATCGTGACGAGCACGCTGCTTCCGGCCGCCGAGGCGCATCGGTACTCGCTGCTGGGACCGCAGGTCATCCGCGTCTGAAACCGAACCCCATAAGTCCGAAAAAGCATAAGTCCGAAAAGCAAACTCACTCCCCTTGGGGCACGCGCACGCCTCCGCGCGCCCCTTATCCCCCCAAACGTCCAGGAGCGATCCATGCGAACCCAGAGCCGACGGCGGCCACCGCGAGCCACGCTCGCCATGGCCGCCGCAGGGACGCTGCTCGCCCCGCTGCTCTCCGGCTGCTGGGTCGGCGCCGGCGGGGCGGGGTCGGGCGGCAACTCGATCAACGTCCTCATGGTCAACAACCCCCAGATGACCGAGCTCCAGAAGCTCGCCCCCCGCTTCACCGAAGAGACCGGCATCAAGGTCAACTTCACCGTCCTGCCCGAGAACGACGTCCGCGACAAGATCAGCCAGGACTTCGCCAACCAGGCGGGCCAGTACGACGTGGCCACCCTCTCCAACTACGAGATACCGATCTACGCCCGCAACGGCTGGCTCAAGGAGATGAACTCCTACGTCGCCAAGGACCCGGCGTACGACGAGCAGGACGTCCTGGGGCCGATGCGCCAGTCCCTGACCGGCGACGACGGCAAGCTCTACGGCCAGCCCTTCTACGGCGAGTCGTCCTTCCTGATGTACCGCAAGGACGTGTTCGAGAAGGCGGGCCTGACGATGCCCGCGCACCCCACCTGGCAGCAGGTGGCGGACCTCGCGGCGAAGGCGGACGGCGCCGAGTCGGGCATGAAGGGCATCTGTCTGCGCGGTCTGCCGGGCTGGGGCGAGGTGATGGCCCCGCTCACCACCGTGGTGAACACCTTCGGCGGCACCTGGTTCGACAAGAACTGGAAGGCGCGGCTGAACTCCCCCGAGTGGGAGAAGGCGACGAAGTTCTATGTCGACCTGGTGCGCGAGCACGGTGAGTCGGGAGCGGCCCAGTCCGGCTTCGCCGAGTGCCTGAACAACATGACCCAGGGCAAGGTCGCCATGTGGTACGACGCCACCTCCGCGGCCGGGTCCCTGGAGGCCGCGAACAGCCCGGTCAAGGGCAAGGTCGGCTACGCACCCGCGCCCGTCGACAAGACGGAGTCCTCCGGGTGGCTCTACACCTGGGCCTGGGGCATCCAGCAGGCGTCCCGCAACCCGGACAAGGCCTGGCAGTTCGTGTCCTGGGCGTCCAGCAAGCAGTACGAGCAGCTGGTCGGCGACGAGATCGGCTGGTCCAACGTCCCGGCCGGCAAGCGGGCCTCCACCTACGCCAACCCGGCGTACCGCCAGGAGGCGGCGGCCTTCCAGGAGATGACCAAGGAGGCCATCGAGGGCGCCCGCCCGAAGGACCCCGGCGTTCAGCCGCGGCCCGCGCCCGGCATCCAGTTCGTCGGCATTCCCGAGTTCACCGACCTCGGCACCAAGGTCTCCCAGGAGATCAGCGCGGCCATCGCCGGACGCCAGTCCGTCGATTCGGCCCTGAAGAAGTCCCAGCAGCTCGCCGAGAAGATCTCCGAGGAGTACGAGGGGCGATGACAGCGACCACCACGGCCCCCGTGGCCACGACTCCCGTGCGTACGACACGCCAACCCTCCGCCCGGCTGCGCGCCTGGGCCACCCGGGCCCCTCTGCTGCCCGCCCTGATCTTCATGGTCGTGGTGACCCAGCTGCCGTTCGTGGCGACGCTGGTGATCTCGTTCTTCGACTGGAACTCCCTGTACCCGGACGCCCGCCACTTCGCCGGCATCGACAACTACCGGGAAGTCCTCACCGACGCGGATCTGCGCCATTCGGTGTGGACGACCGTGCTGCTGACGGTCGCGGTGGTGCTGGCCAGCCTGGTCCTCGGCCTGGTGCTCGCCCTGCTCCTGGACCGTAAGTTCCGCGGCCGGGGTGTGGTCCGCACCCTCCTGATCGCCCCGTTCCTCGTGGTGCCCGTGGCAGCGGCACTGCTCTGGAAACACGTGCTCTACAACCCTGAATACGGCTTGCTCAATGGGTTGTTGCACTATGTGGGCGGCCCACAGCCCGACTGGATCTCCAACACACCGCTGCTCGCGGTGGAGGCCTCCCTGGTGTGGCAGTGGACGCCGTTCATGATGCTGATCCTGCTGGCCGGCCTGCAGAGCCGCGACCACGAGCAGATCGAGGCGGCCCGCGTCGACGGCGCGAGCGACTGGCAGATCTTCCGCCACCTCACGCTCCCGCACCTGCGCCGCTACCTCGAACTCGGCGCCCTGCTGGGCTCGATCTACATCGTCCAGAACTTCGACGCGGTCTTCACGATCACGTCCGGCGGCCTGGGCACCGCCAACCTCCCCTACACCGTCTACCAGAGCTTCTACCAGGCCCATGAGAACGGCCTCGCCTCGGCCGCGGGCGTCCTGGTGGTCATCGGCTCGATCATCATCGCGACCTTCGCGCTGCGCGTGGTGTCGTCCCTGTTCCGCGAGGAGGTGTCGCGCGCATGAGTGCCGTGGCCGTACGACTTCGCAGCCGCCGCAAGGGAGCGGGCCTCGGCCTGGTGGCCTGGCTGCTCGGGATCGCGTTCTTCCTGCCGATCGCGTGGATGGCCCTGACGTCCTTCCACTCCGAGGCGGACGCGGCGACCAACCCGCCGTCCTTCGCGGCGTCGCTGACACTGGACGGCTACCGCGAGTTCTTCGGTGCGGGCGGCGGCGCGAGCCCCTGGCCCGCGCTGATCAACTCGACGGTGGCCTCGGTGGCTTCGACGCTGTTCGTCCTGGTCCTCGCCCTGCCGGCGGCGTACGCCCTGTCGATCCGGCCGGTGAAGAAGTGGACCGACGTCCTGTTCTTCTTCCTGTCGACGAAGATGCTGCCGGCCGTGGCGGGCCTGTTGCCGCTCTACCTGTTCGCGAAGAACACGGACATGCTCGACAACATATGGCTGCTGGTCATCCTCTACACCTCCATGAATCTGCCGATCGCGGTGTGGATGATGCAGTCCTTCCTGGCCGAGGTCCCGGTCGCGATCATCGAGGCGGCGCGGGTGGACGGCGCGAGGCTGCCGACGATCCTCACGCGCGTGGTGGCCCCCATCGCCCTGCCGGGCATCGCCGCGACAGCCCTGATCTGCTTCATCTTCAGCTGGAACGAGCTGCTGTTCGCCCGTGTGCTGACCGGCGTGGTGGCGGAAACAGCCCCCGTCTTCCTGACCGGCTTCATCACCAGCCAGGGCCTGTTCCTGGCGAAGGTGTGCGCCGCGTCGCTCGTCATTTCCCTGCCGGTGCTCGCCGCGGGGTTCGCCGCCCAGGACAAGCTGGTCCAGGGCCTGTCGTTGGGAGCCGTGAAATGAAGGCCGCCGTCATCGAGTCCGTGGGCCGCGCCGTCGTCTCAGAGGTCCCCGACCCGACGCCGGGACCGCGCGAAGTCGTGGTCGAGGTCGCCGCCTGCGGCCTGTGCGGCACCGATCTGCACATCCTCCAGGGCGAGTTCGCACCGAAGCTGCCGATCGTGCCCGGGCACGAGTTCGCCGGCGCGGTGGTCGGGGTCGGCACCCAGGTCACCGAGGTGTCGGTGGGCGACCGGGTGGCGGTGGACCCGTCCCTCTACTGCTACGAGTGCCGCTACTGCCGTACCGGCCACAACAACCTCTGCGAACGCTGGGCGGCGATCGGAGTGACGACGGCCGGGGGCGCGGCGCAGTACGCGGTCGCCCCGGTGGCGAACTGCGTGAAGCTCCCCGAACACGTCCGCACCCAGGACGCGGCACTCGTCGAGCCCCTGTCCTGCGCGGTACGCGGCTACGACGTCCTGCGGTCCCGACTCGGCGCGCATGTCCTGATCTACGGCTCCGGCACGATGGGCCTGATGATGCTGGAGCTGGCGAAGCGGACCGGCGCGGCCAGCGTGGACGTGGTGGACGTGAACCCGGCCCGCCTGGAGACCGCACGCAGCCTCGGCGTCTCGGCCTCCGCCGCGAACCCGGACGAACTGGACCGCCCGCAGGGCTGGGACCTCGTGGTGGACGCCACAGGGAACGCGGCGGCGATCCAGGACGGCCTGGGCCGGGTGGCGAAGGCGGGCACGTTTCTTCAGTTCGGGGTGGCGGACTACGCGACACGGGTGACGATCGATCCGTACCGCATCTACAACCAGGAGATCACGATCACGGGCTCCATGGCCGTCCTGCACAGCTTCGAACGCGCGGCGGAACTGTTCGCGAACGGTGTCCTCGACCCCGAGATCTTCATCAGCGACCGGATTCCGCTGGAGCGGTACCCGGAGGCGCTGGAGCAGTTCGCGTCGGGGGTTGGGCGGAAGATCGTGGTCGTGCCGTAGGGGTTCTCGCCCCCGCCGCCCCTACCCGTCCCGTCCCCTGGGGGCTGCCGCCCCCAGACCCCCGCTTCGGCCCTGAACGGGCCTCGTCCTCAAACGCCGGACGGGCTGAAAAACTCAGCCCCTCCGGCGTTTGAGGAGCGGGGTCTGGGGCGGAGCCCCAGAAGGATGGGAAGGGTAGGGGCGGCCGGGGGCGAAGAAACTCCTCGCCACCGAATGGCCCGGGTAAGGGAACGGTAAAACGGCCTCGCTCGTTCACGGGTCATGACAGCTATGACCCCCGGCTCGAACATCCCTCTCTCCGCCGCGCGCGTGACGGTGGACGTCGCCGCCCCGGTGCGGCTCGACGTATCGGGCCTGCTGCTCACCGCCGACGGCAAGGTGCGCTCGGACGACGACTTCATCTTCTACAACCAGCCGACAGGGCAGGGCGTGACGTACCGCTCGGGCGGCGGCACCTCCCCGGACGCGATCACGGTCGACACGGCGGCCGTACCCGCCGGCATCGAGAAGATCGTCGTCACCGCCAGCCCGGACGCCGCCGGCCAGACCTTCCAGGGCATCGAACCGACGGCCACCATCCGCAACGCGGACGACAACAGCGTCCTTGCCACCTTCACACCCCCGCAGCTCGGCGCCGAGACCGCACTGGTGATCGTCGAGGTCTACCTGCGCAACGGCGCCTGGAAGGCCCGCGCGGTAGGCCAGGGCTACGCCAACGGCCTGGCCGGCATCGCCACCGACTTCGGCGTCACGGTCGAGGAACCGGCCCCGGCCGCCCCCGTGCCCCCGCCGCAGCCCAGCATGCAGCCCCCGGCCACCCCGCCGGCCCCGCCCATGTCCACGCCGCCCGCGCCTTCCGCGCCCCAGGCCCCCGCCGCTCCCCCGGCCCCTCCCGCGCCTCCCGCCCCCGGCGCCGGAAAGATCAACCTCGACAAGGGCCGCGTCAGCCTCCAGAAGAACCAGACCGTCTCCCTGGTCAAGGGCGGCCGCCCGCTGCTCTCCCAGGTCAAGATGGGCCTCGGCTGGGAGCCGGCGTACCGCGGCAAGGACATCGACCTGGACGCCTCGGTCATCGCCTACGGCCCGCAGCGCAACCACATCGACAGCTGCTACTTCGGCAAGCTCCAGATCGTGCAGGGCGCCATCCGCCACTCCGGCGACAACCTCACCGGCGAGGGCGGCGGCGACGACGAGGTCATCACCGTCGACCTCGGACGCCTGCCCCAGGACGTCACCGGACTGGTCTTCACGGTCAACTCCTTCTCCGGCCAGAAGTTCACCGAGGTCGCCAAGGCCTACTGCCGCCTGATCGACGCGGCGAGCGGCGAGGAACTGGTCCGCTTCGACCTGACCAACGCCGAGGCGCAGACGGGCGTGATGATGGCCAAGTTGATCAAGCAGTTCTCCGGCGAGTGGGAGATGACGGCGATGGGCGACTTCGTGAAGTCCCGCACGGTGAGGGGGATGGTGAAGCCGGCCGCGCAGGCGCTGTAGACAGCCGTACGACGTCCAGGGCGCCCCCGGCCGAAGGGGGCGCCCGACGGACCGGAGCCTCGGAGCCCCACGTCAGGCGGAGGCCCGCACCACCAGCTCAGGCACCACCCAGGCGTCGGCGCCGCCGATCGGCTCCTCCCCCGCCCGCAGCCGCGCCACCTGCTCCACGGCCAGCCGCCCCAGCTTCCGCTTGTCGATGTGCAAGGTGGTGAGGGCCGGCTGGACCAGTTCCCCCAGCGACAGCCCGTCGAAGCCCAGCACGGCCAGATCGCCCGGCACCGTCCGGCCACGGCGTCCGGCAGCGCGCATCGCGCCGACCGCGATCAGATCGTTGAAGCCGAACACCGCGGTGATCTCGGGCCGCGCGTCCAGCAGTCGCTCCATGCCCTCCTCGCCGCCCCGGACACTGTGCTCGGGGCACATGGCGACCCAGCCCTCGTCGACGGGCAGACCGTGCCGCCGGGCCTGCGCCAGGAAGGCAAGCCGCCTGGGGGCGGGACCGTGCACACCGTCCAGCATGCCGATACGGCGGTGCCCCGTTCGGACCAGATGCGCCATGCCCTGTTCGATGCCGGCCGCGGCGTCGATGCCCACCGCCGCGAACCGCGTCCGCTCCGGGCCGCGTTCCAGCAGTACCAGCGGCATGCCACCGAGATGCCGGGCGAGCACGTCGTCCGGGTTCTTGAAGTAGCCCACGACCGCGTCCGCCTGGTGGGAGAGCACGTCCAGCGCCTCCCGCTCACGGGCCTCGTCGGTCCGCGAGTCCCACACCACCACCTGCCAGCCGCGCTGCTCGGCGGCCTCCAGCACCCCGGCGGCCACCTCGGGGAAGAAGGGGTTCATCAGATCCGGGATCACCAGCCCCGTCGTGACGGTCCCCTTCCGCACCAGCCCGCGCGCGAACCGGCTGGGCCGGTAGTCCAGCAGACGGGCCGCCTCCAGGACACGCTGCTTGGTGCCCGGGTCGATCTCGCCCTTGTCGTTCACCGCACGGGAGACCGTCTGACGGGACACTCCGGCCAGTTTGGCGACGTCGTGGATCGTGGCCCGTCGGCGGGGGCCGTCGGTCCGGTCGACACGCGGCTCCCGCTGCTGTTCGTCCGCCAACACGCGAGCACTGTATCCGGCCAGTTGGACGCCACGCCTAGAACAGCGCGCTGTAGGCGTTCAGCGCCGGCTGCCCGCCCAGGTGGGCGTACAGCACGGTCGAGTCCCGGTCGATCTCCCCGCGCGAGACCAGATCGATCATCCCGGCCATCGACTTGCCCTCGTTCACCGGATCCGTGACCATCCCCTCGGTCGGCGCCTCCAGGCGCATCGCCTCCAAGGTCGGCTCGTCGGGAATGCCGTACGTGCCCGCGTGATAGCGCTCGTCGAGCTCGACGTCGGCCTCGGTCAACTCACGCTGGACGCCGATGAGTCGGTCGGCGTTGTGGGCGATCCGGGCGATCGGCTCACGGGTCGGGACGGGCTTGGCCGAGGCGTCGACGCCGAGGACGCGGCGCGGGCGGGCGCCCGCCTCCTGCAGGTCGGCGAAGCCCGCGACCATGCCCGCCTGGGTGGAACCGGTCACCGAGCAGACGATCACCGTCTCGAAGAAGACGCACAGCTCCCGCTCCTGCTCGGCGACTTCGTAGGCCCATCCGGCGAAGCCGAGGCCGCCGAGCGGATGGTCGGAGGCCCCGGCCGGGATGGCATACGGCTTGCCGCCCGATTCCTCCACCTCCCGCAGGGCATGCTCCCAGCTCTCCTTGAAGCCGATCCCGAAACCGGCCCGCACGAGGCGCACGTCGGCGTCGGCCAGGCGGCTGAGGAGGATGTTGCCGACCTTGTCGTAGACGGAGTCGGGCCAGTCGACCCAACTCTCCTGGATCAGCACGCACTTGAGCCCGGCGCGGGCGGCCACCGCCGCGACCTGGCGGGTGTGGTTGGACTGCACGCCGCCGATGGAGACGAGCGTGTCGCAGCCCTGCGCGAGCGCGTCGGCCACCAGCTACTCCAACTTGCGGGTCTTGTTGCCGCCGTAGGCGACACCGGAGTTGCAGTCCTCGCGCTTGGCCCACAGGGAGGAAAGGGACATGAGTCCTCCCAGATCAGTCGTCGTCGGGCTGGTTCACGAGCTCGGCGAGGCTCCGCCAGATCTCCGCGGTGACGCGCAGAGCCGCGTCCGTGTCACTGGCCTCCTTGGAGCGCCATCTCGGAGAGACGGCCAAGGATTGATAATTCCCCGGCGTGAACTTCATGCCCCGAACCAACTACCCGCCTGTTTGCACGGTGCTTCCCCGCACCCAGAGAGGCGCGGAGGAGGCGCTGCGTCATCTCCTTATCGGCTTGCAACGGCCAGCTGATGCACAGCTCCCGTCACTAGGCCATTGACCACGAACAGACCGGATGGACTCACCGCGACGCCATACACAGGGCGATCCCCGATCACGGAAACACTCTTCACACGATCCAGTGCCACGGACTCGTCGTAGCCGTGCATCTCGCTGCGCGCCGGAGCGACATGCCCGACCGAGTACATCAGCCTCTTCAGCCTGGATGCCTTGTAACCGATTCGAAGGTCCAGGACGGCAGCGAGGCGAACAAGTGCCGTGGCTCGTGAGACCTCCACGATCTGGATTGGTCGTTGACTGACGACGGCGTAGCCATTGATGGAATGCCCTCCTCTCTGCCGCCTTTGATCCAGACGAACTCTGTTCGCTACACCCAAGCGCAGGAAAGCGTCAGACACTTGCCTCGCAAGCAAAGGCGAGACCGTTGCAAACTCGACGCAACCGTGCACTGTGCCCCGAGCATTGATCCGCTCACGAACACAGCCATCAGTGTCCACAAGCCCCGACAAGCATCCGATCCAGAATTCGCGGCTGAACTGCGCATCAGGAAGGTGCTTCTCATTGCAGCGCTGACCCCATACTCCAAAACGCCGCAGACAATCTGTGATCGGGTTCCGATGCCCCGCCTTGAATGGAAACCGCAGACGCACGATGGTGCCTTGCTGAATCTCACGCACGCAGCACCCGTGCTCCGCGGCGAACTCACGCATGAACTCCACCGCGCCATCCAACGGATCCCCGTGGAACTCCGGAGTGCAGGACGTCATCCCACCGTCCCCGAGCATAGCTCCGACGAAATATCCCTCGCGAGCCTGACCCTCCGTTCCGAAGCAAGCAGCAGTCAACGGAAACGGTACGCGATCCCCTGGAAGCAGAGCGCTGGTCCGCTTCCACTCCCATGCTTGTCGCCCCGTCCGCCGTTGTGTTACCCACTGCTGGTCAACGGCAGCTTCGACGGTACGACCGGAAACAAACGTGATCCTCATGCTCCCGCATGGAATTCCATCCCACCAGGCCATCGGAGCCGATGCGCCGAGGTCACCCACCGAATGGCCCCGAGGACCTTGGTTCGCGCCGTACCGAACGGGCCTCGTGTCCCATTCCTTGCTGTAAGAAAGTACTGGGAGTCGCCTGGCTACTACCTCCTCGATCGCGCAAACCGAGCCATCGGGCAGCCACACCCGCGAACCATGGACAAATCCGCTCTGTGGTTCCGTGACCACAGCCCACCCCCGCATCGAACGACAAACATGCGAGACAAAAACACTAGTCCGACGCGGGAATGAGCTGGACAAACCGATCGAAGGTCACTCGTTTGAGGGACCGAAGCCTTACCGCCGCTGCCGCTTCCAGGGCCCGGTGATGGCGAGCATGATTCCGGGCGTCTGGATGTTGGCGTAGAGGGTCCTGCCGTCGCACGAGAAGGTCACGCCGGTGAACTCGCTGTATTCCGGCTCCTCCTCGGTGCCGATGTTCAGCTCGTTGCGGGCGAGGGGGTAGGTGCGGCCGCTGTCGGTGGCGCCGAACAGGTGCTGGATGCCCTCGCCGTCCTCGGCGATGACCAGGCCGCCGTACGGGGAGACGGTGATGTTGTCGGGGCCGTCGAAGGCGCCGTCCTTGGACGGGTCGGCGTTGACGCCGATCAGGACCTTCAGGGTCAGGGTGCGGCGCTTGGGGTCGTAGAACCAGACCTGGCCGTCGTGCGGCTGTCCGGGGCTCTCCGCGCGGGCGAAGGAGGAGACGATGTACGTGCCGCCGTCACCCCACCACATGCCTTCGAGCTTGCGGCAGCGGGTGACCTGGCCGGCGGCGAACTGCTTGCGCACGGACGTCGTCTTCGCGTCACGGTCGGGCACGTCGATCCAGTCGACGCCGAGCACCGTGCCGATCTTCGTGGCGCGGGAGAGGTCGTCGACGAACTTGCCACCGGAGTCGAAGCACTTGAACGCCTCCAGCCTGCCCGCGTCGTCGGCGAGGGTGCGCAGCTTGCCGCGGCCGTGCTGGAACTGCTCGGGCGGGGTCCAGCGGTAGAGCAGGCCGTTGGGGTTGGAGGCGTCCTCGGTGAGGTAGGCGTGGCCGCGCTTGGGGTCGATGACGACGGCCTCGTGGGCGTAGCGACCCAACGCCTTGATGGGCTTGGGGTCCTTGTTGGCCCGGTGGTCGGCGGGGTCGACCTCGAAGACGTAGCCGTGGTCCTTGGTCATGCCGTTGGCGCCGGCCTTGTCCTCGGTCTCCTCGCAGGTGAGCCAGGTGTCCCAAGGGGTGCTGCCGCCCGCGCAGTTGGTGGCGGTGCCCGCGATGCCGACCCATTCGGCGACCCGGCCGTCGGGGCGCACCTCGACGACGGTGCAGCCGCCGGACGCGGCCGGGTCGTAGACGAGGCCCTCGGTCAGCGGCACCGGGTAGGGCCACTTGGAGCGGGGGCCACCCAGCTCGTGGTTGTTGACCAGCAGGGTGGTGCCGCGCGGGCCGTCGAAGGCGGCCGTGCCGTCGTGGTTGGAGGGGGTGAACTCGCCCGACTCCAGCTTGGTCCTGCCGCTGTAGGTGATGACGCGGTACTTGAATCCGGCGGGCAGCGCGAGCAGGCCGTTGGGGTCCGAGATGAGCGGTCCGTATCCGACACCGCCGCCGGGGCGGGCGTCCGCGGACTCCTCGCTCGCGATCTCGGACTCGGTGGAGGCGAGCGCGTTCGGTGCGGTGGCGAGGACGCCGGCGCTGCCGGCCAGCGCCACACCGGCACCGGTGACCGCGGACGTTCTGGCGAAGTCCCTGCGGGTGAGCGACATGGTGTCTCCTGTGACAGAGGTTGCCGTGGAGGGTGGCGGACTGCGCGACGGCGCCACAATTCCGCTCACGCCTTAACACCAGTTGAACAACGCCCTAAGGGGCGCGGGGAACTGCGCGAGCAACCACAAACAACCCGCAACCGCCTCCCGACAGTCACCCCCCTTGCTGCGACCGCGCCTTGAACGCGGCCTTCCGGGCCTCCTTCGCCACCTTCTTGTCCGGATGCAACCGCCCCATCGCCTCCAGCACATCCGCCGCGGCCGGGTGATCCACTCGCCAAGCCGCCGCGAAGAACCCGCTGTGCTGCGCGGCGAGCCCCTCCACCAGCGCCCTCAGCTCTTCGGAGTTCCCCTCGGCTGCCAGTTGCGCGGCGACCGTGTCGACGGTCAGCCAGAAGACCAGCTCCTGGGACGGCGCGGGTACGTCGGAGAACCCGGCCTCGGTCAGCCAGACCCGGGCCAGCCCGCCCAGCTCCGGATCGTCGAGGACCTCCCGCAACGCGGGCTCGGCCTCCGCACCCACCAGGGACAGCGCCTGCTGGCAGCGCAGCCGCCGCAGCGGTGCCCCGGTGTCCGCGCCCCGTGCCGCCGCCAGCAACTCCCGTGCCGCGGCGAGGGATTCGCGCCGGGCCAGCCACTGCTCGGTCTCGGTCCGTGCGGCGGTCTGCGGGAAGGTGGCCGTACCGTCGAGCAGCGCGTCGGCGCCCTTGTCCGCGAGCTCTCCGACCGCGGGCGCCTCGAACCCGGCCTCCAGCAGCCGCGCCCGCATCCCGTACAGCCCGAGCGGGGTGAGCCGCACCATGCCGTAGCGCGACACATCGGTGTCGTCGACGCTCGCCGCCTCTTCCTCGGCGGCGCCCTCGACGTCCGCCATCAGCGCCTCGTCGACCGGCTGGTAGTCCACCAGACCGACCGGCTCCAGCACCCGGAACTGGTCGTCCAGTCGCATCATCGCGTCGGAGACCTGCTCCAGCACGTCGTTCGTGGGTTCGCCCATGTCGCTGGGCACGATCATCGACGCGGCGAGGGCGGGCAGCGGCACGGGGCTCTCGCCGGGGCCGTCCTCACTGGCCGTCAGCAGGTAGAGGTTGCCGAGGACCCCGTCGAGGAACTCCGCCTCGGCCTCCGGGTCCCAGTCCAGCGAGGAGAGGTCGACCTCGCCTCCCTCGTCCATGGCCTCGACCAGGTCGTCGAGGTCGGGCACGCTCGCGTCGGCGAGCACCGTCTCCAGCGCGCCCAGCCACACCGCGAGCACGTCGTGCGGCGAACCGCCGGTCAGCAGCGCCAGGTCCGCGCCGGCCGCCACGGTGCCCGCCTCCTCGTCGACGACCTCGACCAGCCCGGTGTCCACGGCCACCCGCCAGGCCTCACTGGCGTACGCGGCGGCGTCGTCCCCGCTCAGTCCGAGCAGCTCTGCGGCGGCGGGCAACTGCTCGTCCACGAGCCCTCCGCCGGCGTCGACCCGGGTGTCGGGTCCGGCCCAGCGGGCCAGCCGCGCGGCACGGGAGAGCAGCGGCGTGGACAGCGCGTCCCGCGCCAGCTCCGCTTCGGGGTGCAGCAGTACCGGTGGCAGGGGGGAGCTGTCTGACATCGGATGGTTCTCCTAGGGCGCTTGCATGGCCGTACGCATCACGGCTCCGCCGCTCAGCCTAGACGGATTTCCACCCATGCCGCCCGGTTCATCTCCCCGTCAGTGGGCGTACATGGCCGAAACCTTGACAACTGGCCTGACCAGGAATGAGATTACGCGCGTAGAAACTTGGCGGACATCTGTTCACTGTATTTTCTACGCGCGTTGCCGCCGCCGCCCCACCGGCCGCGACCCACGTTCAACTCACGTACCACGTTTCAACTTACGTACCACGTTCAACTCACGTTCCACCCTCGTCCCGGCACCCACGTATGTCCCCGGAGGGATCCCGTTGCCGAGCAAGAAGTCCGCGCGTCTCGCCGCGCTCACCGTCGCCGCCGTCTGTTCCGCGGCGTCCACCGTCGTCCTCACGGCGCCCGCGCACGCCGACTCCGTGCGCGTCCATGACGTCCAGGGCAGCACCCGAATATCCCCGTACGCCGGCAAGCAGGTCGCGGACGTGGCCGGGATCGTCACCGGCGTACGCACCTACGGTTCGTCCAAGGGTTTCTGGATCCAGGATCCGAACCCCGACGCCGACCCGGCCACCAGCGAGGGCGTCTTCGTCTTCACCAGCTCCAGCCCGAAGGTCGCCGTCGGCGACTCGGTCCTGGTCTCGGGCACGGTCTCCGAGTACGTCCCGGGCGGCGCCTCGTCCGGCAACCAGTCGGTGACCGAGATCACCAAGCCGACGATCACCGTCGTCTCAAGCGGCAACGCCGTCCCGGCCGCCAAGGTGATCGACGCGCAGTCGGTGCCGGCCGACTACAGCCCCGAGGGCGACACCGCCGCGAGCGGCTCGGTCAACGGCCTGACCCTGCAGCCCGCCAAGTACGCCCTGGACTACTACGAGTCCCTGGAGGGCGAGAACGTCCAGGTCGCCGACACCCGTGTGGTCGGCGCCAGCGACCCGTACACCGAGCTGTGGGTCACGGTGAAGCCGTGGGAGCACCGCAACCACCGCGGTGGCACGGTCTACGGCTCCTACGACTCCCAGAACACCGGCCGGCTCCAGATCCAGTCCCTGGGCAAGACGGCCGACTTCCCCGTCGCGAACGTCGGTGACGTCCTGGAAGGCGCCACTGCGGGCCCCCTGGACTACAACCAGTTCGGCGGCTACACCCTGGTCGCCAACCAGATCGGCACGCTCAAGAGCGCCGGTCTGGAGAGGGAGACCACGCAGAACCAGTCGCGCGGCGAGCTGGCGGTCGCCACGTACAACGTGGAGAACCTCGACCCGTCCGACGCCACGTTCGAGAAGCACGCCTCCGCGATCGTGAACAACCTCCAGTCGCCCGACATCGTGTCGCTGGAGGAGATCCAGGACAACAACGGCGCGACGAACGACGGCACGGTCGCCGCCGACCGGACGCTGGCCAAGCTGACGGACGCGATCGTCGCGGCGGGCGGCCCCCAGTACGACTGGCGCTCGATCGACCCGGTCAACAACGCCGACGGCGGGGAGCCGGGCGGCAACATCCGCCAGGTCTTCCTGTTCAACCCGGAGCGGGTCTCCTTCACCGACCGGGCGGGCGGCGACGCCACCACCGCCGCCGGTGTGACGAAGGTGCGCGGCAAGGCCGCCCTGACTCTCTCCCCCGGCCGGATCGACCCGGCGAACGCGGCCTTCACCAACAGCCGCAAGCCGCTGGCCGGCGAGTTCGTCTTCCGCGGCAAGACCGTCTTCGTGATCGCCAACCACCTCAACTCCAAGGGTGGCGACCAGGGTCTGACCGCGCAGTACCAGCCGCCGGCCCGCAACTCGGAGGTGCAGCGCCACGCGCAGGCCACGGCGATCCACACCTTCGTCAAGGACATCCTCGACACGCAGAAGAACGCGGACGTGATCGCCCTCGGCGACATCAACGACTTCGAGTTCTCCGACACCGTGAAGATCCTCGAGGGCGACGGCGAGCTGTGGTCGGCGATCAAGTCGCTGCCGAGGAGCGAGCGTTACTCCTACGTCTACCAGGGCAACGCCCAGACGCTGGACCAGATCCTGGTCAGCCCGTCGATCCGGCGTTCCTGCGACTTCGAGTACGACAGCGTGCACATCAACTCGGAGTTCAACGACCAGATCAGCGACCACGACCCGCAGGTGCTGCGCTTCCGTCCGTAGGCGCCGGGTGTTTCAGGGCTGGCTGAACACCTTGTTCAGCCAGCCCTTCCACATCTCCTCGTCGGCCTTGGCGTCGGCGTCCGGCGCGAAGTCGTGCACGGACATGCCCACCATGTAGCCCCAGTGGTTGCGGCCGAAGAAGCGGATGAGCGCGTCGTCGGTGCGCAGCCCGAGGAAGTAGGGGTTGCGGTAGTCGACGACGGCGTCGAGGACCTGGCCCTCGGGACCGCGCGCCTGTACGCGCGCGCCCTCCGCCGTGTCGTCCGCGAGACCGAGCGCACGGCCCACGGCGACGAACGCGTCGGACGTCTTGGACGCCTCGGGTCCGTCGAAGGTGGCGAAGGCGGTGACCGGGCGGCCCCGGAAGCGGGTGAGGTACTCGCGCAGGGTGTGCATGTAGAAGTCGGTGTGCCGGCTGGCGCCGTCGTACTGGTTGTCCCAGTCGTCGACGAAGATCCCGCTGTGCACGTACCGCACCCAGGCGCGGCGGCCCTCGTCGCGCGGCTCGATGGTGTAGTCGAGCTGGTTGAGGGTCTGCTCGGAGATGCCCTCGACGTCCTCGACGCGGTTGGTGTAGTGGTGCGGCGGGTCCCAGGCGGTCACCTTGGAGCCGAAGGGGCCCGTGCCGCCCACGCGCGGCTCGGGTGCCTCCATCGGCCACAGCCAGCCGCCGGTGCCGGCGGTCACGGCCTCCCACACCTCCTCGGGCGTGGCGTCGACCTCGAACTCGCGGGCGATCTCGAATTCCTTGGACATGGTGGGCTCCTGGGCTCCTGGGTGCGGTGCTACTGGTTCAGTTCCGGGCGGGGCTCGGGACGGGGCTGGTCCTCGGCCGGGGCTTCGGCCGTGGGCTTCAGCGTGGGATGGACGGCCACGACGATCCGGTGATCCCGGCCGACCTCGGCGTCGGGCGCGTCGTACTTGCGGATCAGCGCGCTCACGCCTGCCGTCAACTCCTCGACGAACGCGGCCCGTTCGGCGGCGGAGGCAAAGCGGACCTCGCCGTCCAGCGCGTAGGTCGCCAGCCGCTTGCGGGCCTTCGTCGCGCCGGTGATCAGCGAACCGACGTCCCTGACCAGCCGGGCGCCGAGCGCGAGCAGCCAGCGGGCCGAGAGCTGGTCGCGGAAGCGGTCCGGGTCCGGCTGCACGGAGGCGAGCGCGAGAGGCGAGATCACGTACGACGCGGCGGTCGCCTGCATCAGCCGCTCGGTGACGTTGCCCTTGCGGCGCTCACCGGCCAGCTCGACCAGGCCGTGCCGCTCCAGTGCCTTGAGGTGGTAGTTCACCTTCTGCCTGGGCAGCCCGACCTTGCCGGCCAGCATGGCGGCCGACGCGGGGCCGGCCGCCAGCTCGGCGAGCAGCCGGGCCCTTATGGGGTCCAGGGAGACGGCTGCGGCCTCGGGGTCCTCGATCACGGTGACGTCCAGCATGGCTCCACCGTCTCACCGAAAACTTTTTTTGTCCAGACGGTTAGAGTGTTCGGTGAGGTGCTCGGTCGCCCGCGCGGCCATCGGATCCGGGCCGGGTCTGGTCGGGGCGGGTCGGGTCGGGTCGGGTCGGGTCACCCGGGGACGAGCCCGAGGGCGTACTCGTACCGGCTGACCGTGCTGCCCTTCAGTCCCGGCCAGCTCTGCACGCGCTCCCACGCCTCCGTCGCCGAGCCGATGCCGTCGCCCGGGGCGGCGAGCGCGTCGACGTGGGCCTGGGCGCTCTCCCATTCGGCGTAGTTGAGGACGCGAGTGCCGTCCGAGCTGAGATGGAAGTGGGCCGAGATGCCGCCGGGGTGCGGGTTCGGTTCGGCCTCCAGCGCTTCGAGCACCGCGTCCACCCAGGCGCGCTGACGGGCGGGGTCGGGGCCCTCGAACTCGATGTCGACGATCACGATGCAGCCGGGGACGCGGGTGTCGTCCGGCCGACGGAGACTGCGGTAGTGGCGGTAGCGGCCGAGCCCCAGCCGCTCGATGTCGGGTACGGCGGTGTCGATCTCGTCGACGCGCTCCTGCCGGCGCGTCCTCGCGAACGCCTCGTAGGCCTGCTCGCTCCTCCACTGCGAGTGGTGGAGGAGGGTGGAGCCGTCCTGCCCGGTGTAGACGAAGTAGCCGAGCAGGCCGTCGGAGGGCCAGGGGCGGCGCTCCCAGGTGACGCCGATCGCCTCGACGGTCTGCTTCTGTCGGAGGGGGGTGCCCACTCGCCAGGTACTGAAAAGGGGGGCGCCGACCTCGGGCCGGGTGAGATCGGGGTGGGTGTCGGTGCGACGGGGCATGGCAGTGCGACGGGACATGTCAGTACGACGGGACACGGGGGCTCCAAGGCTCGGTGGTCGATGCGTGCACCGACCACCCTTTGACCTCAAGTGGACTTGAGGTCAAGTGGGGCTTGGAGGGGGAGGGTTGATGTGCTGCTGGTGGGGGGCGGTAGTGACCCGGGGGCGCGGGGGCGGGGGCCGGAGGGCGGGGATTGAGTGACGGCATGGCGGCGGCGCGGGACCGATGCCGAATTACGTGCCATCGATCCCGCGCCGCTTCGCCTCAGCCGTTCCGGCGTTACTGCTGCGCCGACGTTTCAGCTGCCCACTTCTCAGCCACGCCCCTAGTGCCGCCGCCGCACCATCCCGGCCGCGATCAGCGCGGCCACCGCCGCACCGACCACCAGCACCGGACGCGGATGCCGCAAGCCGGCCTGGACGACCGTGCGGACGGGGCGCGGGACGTTGTGCTCCACCGTGTGGCCCGCGTGCGTCGCCTTGTCCTGGACGGTGTGACCGGCCTGGGTCGCCCGGTCCTGAACCACATGCCCCGCGCGCGTCGCCCGGTCCTGTACGACATGCCCGGCCCGCGTCGCCCGGTCCTGTACCGCGTGGCCGGCCAGGGCGGCGCTGCTGCGCAGTTGCACGGTCATCGCGCCCGCCTTGTCCTTGAGGTCGGCGGCGCGGGCCATGGCGCGGCCCTTCACGTCGGCCTTGCTCACCAACTCGGCGACGGTGTCACCGAGTTCGCCTCGTGTCCGCTCGATCTGGTCACGCAGCTCGGTGGGACCCTTGGCCCCATCGGCCGCCTTCGCGGCAGCGCCGCGTATGTCCCCCGCTGCCCTGTCCGTCATCGATGCACCCTTCCTTTGATCTCGTCGACATCCGTCCTGACGCTGCCGAGAGCCTCCTCGGGCGTGGGGGGTGCGGCCCGGCGCAGCTGGGCGCGGCCGGTCGCCGCCAGCAGGCCCGCGACCGCGAACAGCACCCCTGTCACGATGAGCGCCGCGGCCCACAGGGACAGCGTCAGTGAGAGCGCGGCGGTGGCGGCCGCGGCCAGGAACAGCACTCCGGCGTACGCGACAGCGCCCGCCGCGCCCAGCAGCCCGCCACCACGGCCGGCCCGCCGGCCCTTCTCCGCCATCTCCTCCTTGGCGAGGGCGACTTCCTGTCGTACGAGTCGGGAGAGCTGCTCGCCGGCCTGCGCTACGAGTTCGCCCACCGAGTGGTGCTCGTCGTGCACCGGCTCGTGGGCCGTGGTCCCGGTCACGGTGTTCCGCCTCCTCTCGGTTCGGAACACCCCGGGTACCCTGACCTACCCCCGCTATCCCTTCCCTCCGCCGCCCGGTCCCCGCTCGCCCAGCCGGGCCAGCTGAGCCTGGAACCAGTCGAGGCGGGCCTGCAACAGCGCCGCCTCCGCGGTGAGTTCGGGCACACCGAGCTCCTCGGCGCCTCCGAGGCCGGCCACCGCCACCAAGGCCCCCTTCCCGGCGACGACCCTCAGCCCCTCCCCCGCGAGCCGGGCGAACCCCGCGAGCGAGACGGACGTACGGCCGCGCAGGCACCCCGCGCAGGACGGGGTGAGCGCGCGCCAGCCGGGGCGGCCCCAGCGGGCGTCGGCCAGGGCGGCGGCGACGGTGCCGCAGGCGCACGGGCCGACGGTGGCGGTGCGCACGCGCTGACGGGCGTAGCGGAAGCCGTGCTCGAATCGGATGTAACGGCCCAGCACGGTGACCTCGAGCAGTACGGCGGTCCGGTGCTCGGCCGCGCACAGCAGCGCCTCGATCGTCGTGCGCTCGTGCACACAGTGGAAGCCGCAGTCGCAGCGGCGGCTCGGCGCCCGGTGCCGCAGGCCGTACACGCAGGACGCGTCGGCCAGGACCCCGTACGGCAGCGCGCCGCCCAGCGACACACCGGTGAACCCTGCCCGCGTGCCGTCCTGGGACAGCACCGGGTGGGCGATCTTGTATCCGGTCGGCGGCTCCGTCGGACGTTCCTCGGGAAGCCGCAGCCTCATCGGGCGGCCGGGACCTCTTCGGACGCGGACGCCTCGATGTCCTGGAGTTCCTCGGGGAGTTCGAGTTCCACGTCGCGGTCCTGCGGCCGCTCTTCAGCGACTCCGGTGGCGAGTGCCTTGCCGAGCTTCATGACGCCTCCCATGACCAGGGGTCGTTGACCGTCCCGGCCATGGTGACCCATGACGCCCAAGTTTGGACATAGGGCCTGGGGCCTGGGGCCTGGGGCCTGGGGCCTGGGGCATCGGGCATCGGGCCTACGACACTCCCCCGCACCCCAATCCCGCAGCATTCCTTATCAATACATCGTAGAAGAATTAAGTGGAGCTGCACGATCGTCCTGCCGACACTACTCTCATGACGACTGCCGCCGGCTCCACCCCTCCCTTCGGCCGCGCCCTGTGCGCCATGATCACGCCCTTCACCGAGACGGGAGCGCTCGATCTCGCCGGCGCGCAGCGGCTCGCCGACCGGCTGGTGGGCGAGGGCTGTGACGGCCTGGTGCTCTCCGGGACGACGGGCGAGTCGCCGACCACGACGGACGCCGAGAAGTCGGACCTGATCAGGGCGGTGCGGGAGGCGGTGGGCGACCGTGCGTCGATCGTCGCGGGCGTGGGCACCTCCGACACCCGGCACACCGTCGAGCTGGCCCTGGCGGCCGAAAAGGCGGGCGCCGACGGCCTGTTGGTGGTCACGCCGTACTACAGCAAGCCCCCGCAGGACGCCGTCGAGGCGCACTTCCGCGAGATCGCCGACGCGGCCGGACTGCCCCTCGCGCTCTACGACATCCCGGGCCGAACCGGCACCCGTATCGAGCCGGAGACGGTGATCCGGCTCGCCGAGCACCCCCGGATCGTCGCGGTGAAGGACTGCTCCTACGACTTCCTCGGCACCCAGAAGGTGCTCGCCCGCACGGAGTTGGCGTACTACGCGGGCTGTGACGAGCACAACCTCGCTCTGTACGCGGTGGGCGGGGCCGGATATGTGAGCACGGTCGCCAACGTGATCCCCCGTCACCTCCGCTCGGTGCTGGACGCGTTCGACGCGGGAGACACGGCAGGCGCGGCCCGGCGCCAGCAACTCGCCACGCCTCTCATCGAGTTGATGATGTCGGCGGGCCTGCCGGGCGCGGTCACCGCCAAGGCCGTACTCAACGAACTAGGCCTGCCCGCGGGCCCGGTCCGCGCACCGCTGCGGCCCGCCGGACGCGAGGCGATCGACGGGCTCCTGACGGCGTACGAGTCCGTCACGACCGGCTGATCACCGGCGGTCTCCGGCAGCGCGCACGAAGGGCCGGGTCCGCATCGCGTCCCCCGGCGATACGTCCCGGCCCCAGTCCCTGCCCTGTGGGTGTTCAGCCCCACTTGTACCCGTCGCCGAAGAGCAGGAAGTGCTCCAGCACATCCTCCATCGGATCATCCACCTGCCCGACGTTGACCAGCCCGATCCGCGGCCCGTTGTGCGAGCCCGTATTGGTCTCGTCGGCATACGCGTTCCCGGCCGGCAACCAGCACACCGCCCCCACACCCAGCACACCGACCACCAGGCGCAGTACGACCCGGCCCCGCTGGTTCATCTTCACTCGACCCGTCATCGGCCCTCAGCTCTCATCTCGTCGTTTCGACGTGTGATCGGAAACTGCGTCCACCGGTTCATCTGCCTGGACCGCTGGGAGGTCACGACGAGTAACCCGTACGTGAACGTGGCGCGCCGCCCGCGCCACGCCGACTCACCCGGACCGGAGACCGCCGGTCATGCGAGCGCCCTCCCACGGACCGTGCTCGGGTCGCGGAGGAGGGCGCTCGGGTGACCGGTGCCTGACGGCCAGTCGGTGTCGGTGTCGGTCAGTTGTGGCTGTGCAGAACCTCGTTCAGCCCGCCCCACACCGCGTTGTTCGGCCGGGCCTCCACCGTGCCCGTGACCGAGTTGCGGCGGAAGAGGATGTTGGAGACGCCGGAGAGTTCGCGGGCCTTGATGATCTGGCCGTCGGGCATCGTCACGCGGGTGCCCGCCGTGATGTACAGGCCCGCCTCGACCACGCACTCGTCGCCGAGCGCGATGCCGACGCCCGCCTCGGCGCCGATGAGGCAGCGCTCGCCGATGCTGATGATCACGTTGCCGCCGCCGGACAGCGTGCCCATCGTGGACGCGCCGCCGCCGATGTCGGAGCCGTCGCCGACCACGACGCCCGCGGAGATACGGCCCTCGACCATGGAGGTGCCGAGGGTGCCCGCGTTGAAGTTGACGAAGCCCTCGTGCATGACCGTGGTGCCCTCGGCGAGGTGGGCGCCCAGGCGGACCCGGTCGGCGTCGGCGATGCGGACGCCCTTGGGGGCGACGTAGTCCGTCATGCGCGGGAACTTGTCGACCGAGGTGACCTGGAGGTGCAGGCCCTCGGCGCGAGCGTTCAGGCGCACCTTCTCGACGTCGTCGACGGCGACCGGGCCGAGCGAGGTCCAGGCGACGTTGGCGAGGAAGCCGAACTGGCCCTCCAGGCTCAGACCGTGCGGCTTGACCAGGCGGTGGGAGAGCAGGTGCAGACGCAGATAGACGTCGTGCGCGTCGATCGGCTTCTCGTCCAGCGAGGCGATGACCGTGCGGACCGCGACGACCTCGACGCCCCGGCGGGCGTCCGGACCGATCGCCTTGGCGGCGCCTTCGCCGAGCAGCTCGACGGCCTTCTCGGCGGAGAGCCGCTCGCTGCCGGAGGGGCCGGGCTCGGCGACGAGCTCGGGCGCGGGGAACCAGGTGTCGAGAACGGTGCCGTCAGCAGCGATGGCGGCAAGGCCGGCGGCCACGGCGCCGGTGGTGCGAGGAGCAGTCGTGTCGGTCATAAGGGCAACCTAACGTGACGCCGCCCGCGGGAGCGAACCGGCGGGGGTGCGTCTCACGTGCCGGGCGCCGCGCCGCTTCCGGCACGGAAAACGCCGGGTGCCGTCAGGGAATGACGCGGGCCAGCATCTCCCGCGCGTACTCCTCGTCGTACGCCACCTCCGTGAGCAGCACCTGCAGACAGATCCCGTCCAGCAGCGCCACCAGCGCCCTCGCGGTGACCGGGTCCGTGCGGTGGGCCAGGCGGTCGGCGAGGTCGCGGGCCCACTCGGCGGCGACCGGGCGCAGGGCGGGGCGGCGCAGGGCGGCGAGGTAGAGCTCGTACTCCAGCTCGACGCCGGTGCGGTCACCGGCGAGCCACTCGCCCATCCAGCCCGCGAGCTCGGCGGCCAGATCGGCGTCCGGGTCCGTCAGGGCGCCGCGCGAGGCGATCACCTTGGCGAAGCCCTCGTTGGCCTGGCGCAGCGCGGCGACCAGCAGGTCGTCGAGGGTCTTGAAGTGGTACGTCGTGGAGCCGAGCGGCACGTCCGCCTCGGCGGCGACGGTGCGATGACTCAGCCCGGCGATGCCCTTCTCCCCGACGACCCGGATCGCCGCGTCGATGATGCGCTGGCGTCGCTCGGGGTCGTAGCGCCGGGGCATCAGTGCGCGCCGCCCAGGTTCAGCACGACCACGCCGACGATGATCAACGCGATGCCGGCGGCCTTGGTGACCGTCATCCCCTCGCCGAGGAACGCGATCCCGATGGTGGCGATGGCAGCGGTGCCGACGCCGGCCCAGATCGCGTAGGCCGTGCCCACGGCAACGGTCTTCAGCGTCTGGGCGAGCAGCGCGAAGGAGACGAGGTAGCCGAGGGCGGTCAGCAGCGACGGCAGCAGCCTGCTGAAGCCGTCGCTGTACTTCATGGCGGTCGTGGCGGCGACCTCGGCCGCTATGGCCCCGACGAGCAGCAGGTATCCCATGTGCACAAGCGTACACAACGTTGCGTACGGCCGTACACAAGCGGCGCATCGACCGGAAATGGCGCTACGCCCTCCCGGCCTCGAAACGATGGCGCGACGCCTCGATGTCCCCGAGATAGCGGTGGGTCCAGTCGCACATGCCGTCGATGGTCACCCGCAGGGCCTGGCCCGGCTCGGTCAGGGTGTACTCGACGCGCGGCGGCACCGTGGGATACACCGCGCGCTCGATCAGGCCGTTGCGCTCCAGCATGCGCAGGTTCTGGGTGAGCATCTTGTGGCTGATGCCCTCCACCTCGCCGCGCAACTCGCTGAAGCGCAGGGTGCGTTCACCCAGGGCCTCGATGATCAGCAGCGCCCATTTGTTGGCTATGTCGGAAAAGATCTCCCGGGCCAGGGAGTCGGCGCGCGTCACGTCCGCTTCGTCCAGCGAGCCGCTGAACTGCTTGGTTCCCATCAGGTACCCCAGTCACCGAAAAGTGCGTTCTTCCATGTCAGCGCTCACTCTCCTACAGTTCCTGAGTAACCACAAGAGAGCGCAAGAGCTCCATGAAGAAAGGCGGGGACGGCATGGCCATCACCCTGATGAACCCGACCGGACTGGCTGAGATCGACGCCTACCGGCAGGTGTCGATCGCGAGCGGGTCGAAGCTGGTCTTCGTCGCCGGGCAGGTCGCGTGGGACGCCGAGGGCACCACGATCGGGGCGGGCGACCTCGCCGCCCAGGTCGAGCAGTGCTACCTCAACGTCGGCACCGCCCTGGCCGCGGCCGGCGGTTCCTTCGAGGACGTCGCGAAGCTGAACATCCACGTCGTGGACTGGACCCCCGACAAGATGCCCCTGCTCATGGAGGGCATCACCCGGGCCGCCGCCAAGCTGGGCACCACCCCCACACCGCCGGCCACGCTGCTGGGCGTCGCCGCGCTGGACGTGCCCGAGCATCTCGTCGAGATCGAGGCCATCGCGGTCCTCGACTGAGGCAGACACACTCGGCGGGCGCAGGAGGCAGGGGCGCAGGGCGCAGGTCGCGGGTCGCGGGTCGAAGGACGCGCGGTCCAGATCAGCACGTACGGCGTCGGTAGCCGCTCTCCCCTTCCGGTACGACGTCCAGGTCCCGCTCGACCACCGACAGCCTGTCGCCCCACTCCGCGCACGCCGCGGCGAGGCCGTCCGACCGGTATTCGATGACGAGGACCCGGTCGTCGTAGGCGTCCGCATAGGCCCCGCACTCGTCGTACTGTCCGCACTCCTCGGCGACCGCGAAGTCGAACCCGACGTCACGGCCCCGGCGTGCCAGACCGGCGGCGTTCTTCTGGCCGATCGCCAGGCCGGCGGCGTGCGCCCGGCCGGCGAGCAGTTCGGCGAAGGCCATGTTGTCCTCGGCGGTCAGCAGGTCGTCGGACCGCTCGTTCGAGTCGAGGTTGTCGGCCTCGACCCCCTGGAAGCCGGCCGTCGCGCAGCCGTCGATCCACTCCCCCACCACCTCGGCGAGCCGTGCGCGCTTGGCGGCCGTCGAGATGTCCAGCAGGGCCTCGTCCCAGTCCTGGTCGACGACGAGCGCGCCGTCGTCGTCACGGAGGAGCAGTTCGGGATGGTGGGCCTCCCACCAGCGTTCGGTGTCCGGCTGGGCCTGGAAGGCGTTGACGTAGCAGATGTTGTACACGCCCGGCGCGGGCTTCGCGGTGCGGTCCCGGGAGACCACGCGCACGCCGGTCGGCGGCGGGTAGGCGCCGCCGATCTGGTAGTCGAAGGCGGCGCCGGGATCGGGCGGTACGACCTTTCCCGACCCGCTGCCCGGCGTCGAGGGAGCGGTGGAACGCCCCGGTTCGGCGCCGTCCTCGCCGTCGGACGCGGTGCATCCGCCCACGGCCATGACGAGCGCGCCGCACAGGGCCACGGCCACCTGCGCTCGGCGGCGGGCACGGAGGACGCGGTGGACCATGATCCGGGGCTCCTGTCGATACGTGATCTTGTCGATAGGTGATCTACGGTGCTGCCCGGCCATGATGCCCTGCTCCGCGCCCGGAGTTCATATGCGGCGGCCCCTACCGCGAGGGGCACAGGCTCATCCGGTGTGTTCGGCGCACAGGCAGCCGACACCCCGCTCGATCCACTCCCGGCCGGCCCACTCAGGATGCCGCTCGATCAGCAACGCCCGGACCTCGGCGACGATCTCGTCCTCGCCCATCGCGGAGTCCCGCCGCCGCCAGGTCTCGTCGCGCAGCTCGCGCAGATAGTCCCGTACGTCGGCGAGGATCCGCGGACCGCCGAGGTCACCGTGGCCGGGGACCACCACCCGGGGTTCGCCGGCGGCCAGCCGGTCCAGCACCGTCAGCCAGCCCACGCCGGAGACGTCCGTGTCGTACGGCGGGAACCACGGGAAGATGGCGAACTGCCCGGTCTCGGCCAGATCCCCGGTGAACAGCACCCGGGCGTCCGGCACTTCGATCACCTGGTCGCCCTTCGTGTGCCCCCGGCCGGTCGGCCGCAGCCGTACGATCCGGCCGCCGAGGTCCAGGTCGTGACCGTCGTCGTAGATCACGTCGGGGGTGGGCGGCCGTACGCCTTCGAGGCGGTCGGCGATCGGCCCGCCGAAGCTCCTGAACATCTCCAGGTAGCCCGGCCCCTTGGTCTTGAGGTCGTCGGCCTGTGCGCGGTTGACCAGGTAGGTGGCCTTGTCGGCGAAGACCTGGGCGCCGAAGGCGTGTTCGGGATGGAAGTGGGTCGTGGTCAGGTACATCCGGCGGCCCTTCGCCACTTCGGAGGCCAGGGCGAGGACCTGCTCGGCGTTGGCGGTGCCGATGCCCGTATCGACGACCAGCACGGCCCGAGTGCCGCCGATGATGCCGATGTTGGGCACCAACTGGACCCGTTGGTTCGGGATCACCAGCAGGTCGGGGGCGATCTCCTGGGCGTCCGCGGTCCGGACGGCGGGGTCGGGCATCGACTCGCCGGGCAGGGGTTCGCTGGGTACTGCCTTGTCGGGCATCGCCTTGTCGGGCATCGCCTTGTCGGGCATCGCCTTGTCGGGCATCAGTTCGTCGGTCATGCTCCGAGTCCACCGCCGGGGTGCCGCGAGCGTCCAAGACCGATCCGGTCCCGCCGATACCGTACGGGTATCATCGCTGGTCATGGAGCTGCGCACACTGCGCTATTTCGTGGCCGTCGCCGAGGAACTCCACTTCGGCCGGGCCGCCGCCCGCCTGCACATGAGCCAGCCGCCGCTGAGCCGGGCGATCAGGCAACTGGAGTCCGACGTCGGTGCGCCACTGCTGCACCGCTCCCCCACCGGCGTCACCCTCACCCCTGCCGGAGCGACGCTGCTGGACGAGGCACGCGCCCTGCTCGACCGGGCCGACCGGGTGCGCGTACGCGTGGCGACGGCAGCCGGCGCCACCACCCTCACCCTCGGTTTCCTGGGCGACAGCACCGACCGGGGCGCGACCCGGCTGGCGGCCGCGTACCGCAGGCGCCACCCCGGTGTGGAGGTCCGGATCCGCGAGACCGACCTGACCGATCCGACCTGCGGGCTGCGCACCGGTCTCGTCGATGTCGCCCTGACCCGTGGGCCGTTCGACGAGACCGGTCTGACGGTGCGCCAGTTGCGCGCCGACCCGGTGGGCGCCGTACTGCGCGCCGACGACCCGCTGGCCCGCCGCGGCCATCTGACGCTGGCCGACCTGGCCGGCCGACACTGGTTCCGGTTCCCGGCCGGTACGGACCCGCTCTGGCAGGCGTACTGGAACGGCGGCGAGCCCCGCGAGGGCCCTGTGGTGCGCGGCGTCCAGGAGTGTGTGCAGGCCGTGCTCTGGAACGGCACCGTCGGGATGGCCCCGCTCGGGCACGACATGCCTGAGGGGCTGGCCGTGGTTCCGGTCGTCGACATGGCGCCGAGCCGGGTGCTGGCGGTGTGGAACGAGGGCGACGGGAATCCGCTGGTCCGGTCGCTGGTAGGGATCGCGACAGCCGCCTACCGCGGCTGAGGGCGGGGCCCGGCCCCGGGGCACTCACTCCTCCAACTGCGCCGCGACCGGCACCGGTTCACGCACCCGCGCCAAGCGGTCGAGGACTCGCTGTTCGCGATGTGGATACGGCTCGTTCCAAACAGGTGCTCCAGGACCACCGGGTCCACTAGTGTTTCACCGTTCACATACCGGTCCTTCCCAGCCGCGGCTGTCGTCTCATGACGCCGCTGGAGGAACACCGCATGCCAGAAAACAAGTCCCAGCCGCCCAAGGACCAAGCTTGGGAGAACGGCTGGGCCCCGGACACCTCGCGGGCACCGGGGACGCGCCGCCTGTGGCTGGCGGGCGGGATGGCGGTGGCGACGATCATCGCCTGCGTCACGGCAATCGCCGTGTCGGAAAAGGAATATGACGGTGACTCAGCCGCATCCGCGCCCTCCGCCGAGGATGCGACGGTCCCCGGCCTGATCTCCTTCGCCACACCGTCGGAGACGACGCCCCCGAAGGGCAAGAGCGGCCTTTCCACGGCACGGGAGACGACAAAGGCGCCTCGGCAGAACACCACCTCACCCGAGCCGACGCCGGAGCCGTCCAAGTCGGCCGGCCACGGGGCGAGTTCACCGCCCGGTGCCCCCGAGCCGCCCGCCACCACCTGGCGGTCCATACGCGCGGCCAACTACCCCGACCGCTACTGGCACGTGAGCGACGGCTACGTGAAGCTGGACCCGGTCGGCGGCTCGGAGTCCCGCGAGGACTCGACCTTCAAGCAGGTCAAGGGCCTGGCGAACGGCTCCTGTTACTCCTTCGCCACGCAGGACGGCAAGTATCTGCGCCACAGCAGCTTCGTCCTGCGCGCCGAACGCCACGACGGCTCCACCCTGTTCGCCCAGGACGCCACCTTCTGCGCCCGCGGCTCCTCGTACTCCGGCGCGAACATGCTGGAGTCGGTCAACTACCCGGGCTACTTCCTCCGGCACAAGAGCTTCGTCGTCCGCCTCGAACGCCGCGACTACAGCTCCCTGTATCAGGCGGACTCGTCGTTCCAGCTGGTGAACGGGCTGGCCTGAGCCCACGAAAGCGGCGGCGCTTCGCAGGCACCGCCGCTTTCACAGGTTTGAGGGACCTCAGACGTTGAACCCGAGCGCCCGAAGCTGCTCGCGACCGTCGTCCGTGATCTTGTCCGGGCCCCACGGCGGCATCCAGACCCAGTTGATGCGCAGCTCGCTGACGAGACCGTCCGTGGCGGACTTGGCCTGGTCCTCGATGACGTCCGTCAGCGGGCAGGCCGCCGAGGTCAGAGTCATGTCGAGCGTCGCGATGTTCGCGTCGTCGATGTGGATGCCGTAGATCAGGCCGAGGTTGACGACATCGATACCCAGCTCGGGGTCGACGACGTCGTACAGCGCCTCACGGACCTCTTCCTCCGAGGCCGGCTTCATCTCAACGGTCTCGCTCATGCCGTCTTCCTTTCGGCGTCGGCTCCGCCCAGCACCTGGGCCGTCGCGTCCTTCCACGCCATCCAGCTGAGGAGGGCGCACTTGACCCGGGCCGGGTACTTGGAGACTCCGGCGAACGCGACCGCGTCCTCCAGAACCTCCTCCATCGCGTCATCGGGCTCGATCTTCCCCTTGGACTGCATCAGCTCCAGGAAGGTCTCCTGGATCTTCTGCGCGTCGGAGAGGTCCTTGCCGACGAGGAGTTCGTTCAGTACGGACGCGCTCGCCTGGCTGATGGAACAGCCCTGGCCCTCGTACGAGACGTCCTCGATCTTCGTGCCGTCGTACTTCACACGCAGGGTGATCTCATCGCCGCACGTCGGGTTCACGTGGTGCACCTCGGCGTCGCCATCCCGCAAGCCCCGCCCGTGCGGGTGCTTGTAGTGGTCCAGGATGACTTCCTGGTACATCGAATCCAGCTTCATGCGATCGCTCGTCCCGTCAGCCGAAGAAGTTCCGGACATGCTCCAGGCCGTCCACCAGAGCGTCGATCTCGGCCGGCGTGGAGTACAGATAGAACGACGCTCGCGTGGTCGCAGGAATTCCGTAGCGCAGGCACACGGGGCGGGCGCAGTGGTGGCCGACCCGGACCGCGATGCCCTGCTCGTCGAGGACCTGGCCCACGTCGTGCGGGTGGATGTCGCCGAGGGTGAAGGAGATCGCGGCGCCCCGCTCCTCGGCCGTGGTGGGGCCGATGATCCTCAGGTCCGGGACCTCCGCGAACCGCTTCACCGCGTACTCGGTGAGTGCGTGCTCATGGGCGAGGATCTTGTCCATGCCGATCGAGTTGAGGTAGTCGATCGCCGCGCCCAGCCCGACCGCCTGCGCGATCGGAGGGGTGCCCGCCTCGAACTTGTGCGGGGCGGGAGCGTACGTCGACGAGTGCATCGACACCGTCTCGATCATCTCGCCGCCGCCCAGGAACGGAGGCAGGTCCTCCAGCAGCTCCTGTCGGCCCCAGAGCACACCGATGCCGGTCGGGCCGCACATCTTGTGGCCGGTGAAGGCCACGAAGTCGGCCTGCAGCGACTGCACGTCCAGCGGCATATGGGGCGCCGCCTGCGAGGCGTCGATGCACACCAGCGCGCCGACCTCCTGCGCGCGGCGCACTATCGCCTCGACCGGGTTGAAGGTGCCCAGGATGTTCGACACCAGCACAAAGGAGACGATCTTCGTCTTCTCCGTGATGATCTCGTCGATGTTGGACAGGTCGAGACGGCCGTCGTCCGTGAGACCGAACCACTTCAGCTTCGCGCCCGTGCGCTGCGCGAGCAGCTGCCACGGCACGATGTTGGAGTGGTGCTCCATCTCCGTGATGACGATCTCGGTCTCGTGGTCCACGCGGTAGGGCTCGTCGGCCCAGCCGAGCATGTTGGCCACGAGGTTCAGCGACTCGGAGGCGTTCTTGGTGAAGATCACCTCGTTGCGGCTGGGCGCGTTGATGAACTCGGCGACCTTGTCGCGCGCGCCCTCGTACAGCGCCGTGGCCTCCTCGGCGAGGACGTGCACGCCACGGTGGACGTTGGCGTTGTGCTGCTCGTAGTACTCGGAGAGCACGTCGAGCACCTGGCGCGGCGTCTGCGATGTCGCCGCGTTGTCCAGGTACACGAGCTTCTTGCCGTCGTGGACGACGCGGTCCAGGATCGGGAAGTCCTTGCGCAGCGCCTCGGTGTCGAGGAGGCCCGGCAGCTGTGTCACGCGGATGCGCCACCCTTCGTGTAGGCCTCGTAGCCCTCGTTCTCCAGCTTGTCGGCGAGTTCGGCGCCGCCGGACTCCACGATGCGACCGGCCGAGAAGACGTGGACGTAGTCGGGCTTGATGTAGCGCAGGATGCGCGTGTAGTGGGTGATCAGCAGGGTGCCGACCTCGCCGGTCTCACGGACCCGGTTCACGCCCTCGGAGACGACGCGCAGGGCGTCGACGTCCAGGCCGGAGTCGGTCTCGTCGAGGATCGCGACCTTCGGCTTGAGCAACTCCAGCTGAAGGATCTCGTGGCGCTTCTTCTCACCGCCGGAGAAGCCCTCGTTGACGTTGCGCTCGGCGAAGGCGGGGTCCATGTTGAGGCGCTCCATGGCCTCCTTGACCTCCTTCACCCAGGTGCGCAGCTTGGGGGCCTCGCCGCGGATGGCGGTGGCGGAGGTACGCAGGAAGTTCGACACGGACACACCCGGGACCTCGACCGGGTACTGCATCGCCAGGAACAGGCCCGCGCGGGCGCGCTCGTCGACGGACATCTCCAGGACGTCCTCGCCGTCGAGGGTGACGGTGCCGCCGGTGATCGTGTACTTCGGGTGACCCGCGAGCGAGTAGGCGAGGGTCGACTTGCCGGAGCCGTTGGGGCCCATGATGGCGTGCGTCTCGCCCTGCTTCACGGTGAGGTCGACGCCCTTGAGGATCTCCTTCGTGGCGTTGTCGGCCTCGACGGTGACGTGCAGGTCTCGGATTTCAAGCGTTGCCATGGGTGCCTCAGGACTCCTGGGTGAGGGAGACGAGAACATCGTCCCCTTCGATCTTTACGGGGTATACGGGGACGGGGCGCGTCGCGGGGAGGCCGGACGGCTTACCGGTGCGCAGGTCGAACGCGGAGCCGTGCAGCCAGCATTCGATCTGGCAGTCCTCCACCTCGCCCTCGGAGAGCGAGACGTTCGCGTGGGAGCAGATGTCGTGGATGGCGAACACCTCCCCCTCGGTCCGCACGACCGAGACCGGCGTGCCGTCGAGTTCCACCCGCTTCGGGGTGTCCTCCTCCAGCTCGCTCAGCCCGCAGGCGCGTACGAACGTCGAAGAGACAGCCATCAGACCGACGCCTCCAGCTCCTCGTCGATCTTCACGAGGAGGCGCTCTTCGATGTCGTCGACACCGATCTGCTGGACGAGCTCGGCGAAGAAGCCGCGCACCACCAGGCGACGGGCCTCGTCGGCCGGGATGCCGCGGGCCATCAGGTAGAAGAGCTGCTCGTCGTCGAAGCGGCCGGTCGCCGAGGCGTGGCCGGCGCCGACGATCTCGCCGGTCTCGATCTCCAGGTTCGGCACGGAGTCGACGCGGGCGCCGTCGGTCAGAACCAGGTTGCGGTTCATCTCGTACGTGTCCGTGCCCTCGGCCTTGGCCTCGATCAGCACGTCGCCGATCCACACGGCGTGCGCGTCGTCGCCCTGGAGCGCGCCCTTGTAGGCGACGTTCGACTTGCAGTGCGGGGTGTTGTGGTCGACCAGGAGGCGGTGCTCCTGGTGCTGGCCCGCGTCGGTGAAGTAGAGGCCGAACAGCTCGGCCTCGCCGCCGGTGCCGGCGTAGGCGACGCGCGGGTGGAGGCGTACGAGGTCGCCGCCGAAGGTGACCACGAAGGACTTGAAGGTGGCGTCCCGGCCGATCAGCGCGTTGTGCTGGCCCACGTGCACGGCCTTGTCGTCCCAGTCCTGGACGGAGACGACGGTCAGCTTGGCGCCGTCGCCCAGGATGTAGTCGACGTTGGCGGCGAGCACCGCGTCACCGGTGTGGTCGATGACGACGACGGCCTCGGCGAAGGCTCCGAGCTCCACGACCTGGTGGCCGTAGGCGACCCCGCCCTCGCCGTGCACGGCGATCCGGATCGGCTCGGTGAGGACCGTCTCCTTGGGGACGGTGACGACACCGGCCTTCTCGAACGCCGAGTACGCCTGGGCGGCGACGCGGTCCACGGGCATGCCCGCCTTGCCGAGGCGCGCGTCGTCGCGGCCGACGGTCTCGACGGTGACGCCCTCGGGAGCCTCCACGGTGACCTGCAGGCCGTCTCCGGTCGCCACGGCGGTGCCGTCGTGCAGCCCGCGCAGGCGCTCCAGCGGGGTGAACCGCCACTCCTCCTCGCGGCCGTGCGGGACCGGGAAGTCCGCCACGTCGAAGGACGGGGGCGCGCTCATGCGCGTGGCGACGGTCGACTCTGCGGCCACCGCGATCTGGCCCGCGGTGGTGGAGCCCACGGGGATGTTCTGAGCCTCAGCCATGGCTGTCGGTCTGCTCTCTTTCCTGCGTCAGATTTCGCTAGCTGGTCGTGGAGGGCGGGCCTTAGCCGACCGCGCCTTCCATCTGCAGCTCGATCAGCCGGTTGAGTTCGAGGGCGTACTCCATCGGCAGTTCCTTCGCGATGGGCTCGACGAAGCCGCGCACGATCATCGCCATCGCCTCGAACTCGCTCAGACCGCGGCTCATCAGGTAGAAGAGCTGGTCCTCGGAGACCTTGGAGACGGTCGCCTCGTGGCCCATGGACACGTCGTCCTCGCGGACGTCCACATAGGGGTACGTGTCGGAACGGGAGATGGTGTCCACGAGCAGCGCGTCGCACAGCACGTTGGACTTCGAGCCGTGGGCGCCCTCACCGATCTCGACCAGACCGCGGTACGAGGTACGGCCGCCACCACGCGCCACGGACTTCGACACGATGTTGGAGGAGGTGTTCGGCGCCATGTGGACCATCTTGGAGCCGGCGTCCTGGTGCTGCCCCTCGCCCGCGAAGGCGATGGACAGGGTCTCGCCCTTGGCGTGCTCGCCCATCAGGTAGACGGCCGGGTACTTCATCGTCACCTTGGAGCCGATGTTGCCGTCGATCCACTCCATGGTCGCGCCCTCGTAGGCGACGGCGCGCTTGGTGACCAGGTTGTAGACGTTGTTCGACCAGTTCTGGATGGTCGTGTAGCGGCAGCGGGCGTTCTTCTTGACGATGATCTCGACGACCGCGCTGTGCAGCGAGTCCGACTTGTAGATCGGCGCCGTGCATCCCTCGACGTAGTGCACGTAGGCACCCTCGTCGACGATGATCAGGGTGCGCTCGAACTGGCCCATGTTCTCCGTGTTGATGCGGAAGTAGGCCTGGAGCGGGATCTCGACGTGCACGCCCTTCGGCACGTAGATGAAGGAGCCGCCCGACCACACGGCGGTGTTCAGCGACGCGAACTTGTTGTCACCGACCGGGATGACGGTCCCGAAGTACTCCTTGAAGAGCTCCGGGTGCTCCTTCAGGGCCGTGTCGGTGTCGAGGAAGATGACGCCCTGCTCCTCCAGGTCCTCGCGGATCTGGTGGTAGACGACCTCGGACTCGTACTGGGCCGCGACACCGGCGACGAGGCGCTGCTTCTCCGCCTCGGGGATGCCGAGCTTGTCGTACGTGTTCTTGATGTCCTCGGGCAGGTCCTCCCAGGACTCCGCCTGCTTCTCCGTGGAGCGTACGAAGTACTTGATGTTGTCGAAGTCGATGCCCGACAGGTCCGAGCCCCAGTTCGGCATGGGCTTCTTGTCGAACAGCCGCAGCCCCTTGAGACGGAGCTTGGTCATCCAGTCCGGCTCGTTCTTCTTCGCGGAGATGTCACGGACGACGTCCTCGCTCAGACCGCGCTTCGCAGAGGCGCCGGCTTCGTCGGAGTCGGCCCAGCCGTATTCGTACTTGCCCAGGCCCTCGAGCTCAGGGTGGGCAGTCTCCTCGATGGGGAGAGTCATGCGGGGTTCCTCCCGGCCGTGCTTGCAGATGCGTTATCGGTGGTGTGGGAAATCTTCGGGATGAACGTCGTGCAGACGCCGTCGCCGTGCGCGATGGTCGCCAGTCGCTGGACGTGCGTTCCGAGCAGCTCGGCGAAGATCTCCGTCTCCGCCTCGCACAGCTGCGGGAACTGCTCCGCGACATGGGCCACCGGGCAGTGGTGCTGGCAGAGCTGCTCGCCCTTTTGAGGGAGGGGTGCGCTGCGCGCCGTAGCAGCGTACCCGTCCACGCTCAAGGCCTTGGCCAGGGCTTCGGTGCGCTCATCCGGGCTGACGGCCTCGATCGCCTTGCGGTACACGCTCGCCTGGGCGGCGATACGGGCGCGCGCGAAGGCGGCGACCGCCTCGCTCCCGCCCTCGCGCTCGGCGATCCACTTCAGGGCGTCCGCGGCGAGCTTGTCGTACGACTGGTCGAAGGCGTCACGTCCGCAGTCGGTGAGCGCGAAGACCTTGGCGGGACGGCCACGCGTACGCGTGCCGTACACCCGCTGTTCCCGGGCCTCCACGACATCGTCCGCGACCAGCGCGTCCAGATGCCTGCGTACGGCGGCCTGGGTCAGCCCCAGCCGGCCGGCCAGCTCGGCGACGGTCGACGGCCCGTGGTCCAGGATGGATCGCGCGACCCGGTTGCGCGTCGAGCGCTCACCGGTCGCGAGCTCCTCCTGAGGGGCCCCCATGGGGGTCTCCCGAGCCTCGCCGACGTTTTTCACAACGCCATTGTTGCGTAATTCCTCAGAGGCAGGCAAGCCGCGTCCCCGCGCCCTGATGGTGCCCTGCATCACTTAGGCATACCTAATCTGACCTGCGGAAACGATCATTGATCGATCAAACCGGTGGCGTCGCGCGGCCCCTTCCGGAACACTCCCAAAACATGTCGACACCCCCTCCGACCGGCCCTCTTGTCACTCGGAGCACCCTCGCCGCACAATTGCGCGAGCTAGGCGTCCAAACAGGTGAGACGCTCCTCGTGCACTCCTCGCTCAGCTCCCTCGGCTGGGTCTGCGGAGGCCCCGTCGCGGTCGTCCAGGGCCTGCTCGACGCCCTCGGTCCCGACGGCACCCTGGTGGTCCCCACCCAGACCGGCGACCTCTCGGACCCGGCGGTCTGGAGCAATCCGCCCGTGCCCGAGGAGTGGTGGGACCCGATTCGGGCCGCCATGCCCGCGTACGACCCCCTGGTCACGCCCACGCGTGGGGTCGGCGTCGTCCCGGAGACCGTACGGACCTGGCCGGGTGCCCTGCGCAGCGCGCATCCGCAGACCTCGTTCGCCGCCGTCGGCCCGCGCGCGGCCGAGATCCTCGAAGGCCACGCCCTCGACTGCCGGCTCGGCGAGCACAGCCCGCTCGCGCGACTGGAGGCGCTGCACGCGCGCGTGCTGCTGCTCGGCGCCGGTTACGACACGTGCACCAGCTTCCACCTCGCCGAGTACCGGATCCCGTCGCCGCTGGTGAAGGTGGGGCGGCCGGGGCCGGCGGGCTGGGAGGTGGTGACCGAGGTGTCGATCACCTCGGAGCGGTTCGACGAGCTGGGCCATGACTTCGAGCGGGACCGCGCCGTCGTCCGCGGCAAGGCGGGCGCGGCCGACGTACGGCTGTTCCCGGTGGCCGACGCGGTGGCGTACGCGGTGCGCTGGCTGGAGATCCACCGGCCACGCGCGGAGGAGATATGAGGACCGCCGTATGAGGAGATATGCACCCGGCCGTCTGGGGGAGCGAGCGCCTACCTAGACTCTGGAGCCATGCGAACTGAGCCCGTGGTCCAGGTCCAGGCCCTGGTGAAGCGGTACGGCGACAAAGCCGCGGTCAACGGTCTCGACCTGGTGGCCCAGGCGGGCGTCACCGCCGTACTCGGACCCAATGGCGCGGGCAAGACGACGACCGTCGAGACCTGCGAGGGATACCGGAAGCCGGACTCCGGCACCGTACGGGTCCTGGGGCTCGACCCGGTGAGACAGTCCGGCGTGCTGCGGCCCCGCATCGGCGTGATGCTCCAGTCCGGCGGCGTCTACTCGGGCGCGCGGGCCGACGAGATGCTGCGCCATGTCGCCAAGCTGCACGCGCATCCGCTGGACGTCGACGCCCTCATCGAGCGGCTCGGGCTCGGCAGCTGCGGCCGGACCAGCTACCGCCGTCTCTCCGGCGGCCAGCAGCAGCGGCTCGCCCTCGCCATGGCCGTGGTCGGCCGCCCGGAGCTGGTGTTCCTCGACGAGCCGACCGCCGGACTCGACCCGCAGGCCCGCCGGGCCACCTGGGACCTGATCCGCGATCTGCGCGCCGACGGCGTCTCCGTGATCCTCACGACCCACTACATGGACGAGGCCGAGCAGCTCGCCGACGACGTCGCGATCTTCGACGCCGGCCGCGTCATCGCCCAGGGCTCCCCCGAGGAACTGTGCCGCGGCGGCGCCGAGAACACCCTCCGCTTCACCGGCCGCCCCGGCCTCGACGTGGGGTCCCTGCTGAAGGCCCTGCCCGCCGACTGCACGGCCGCGGAGCTGACGCCGGGCTCGTACCGGGTCGCCGGCAAGGTCGACCCCCAGCTGCTCGCGACGGTGACGTCGTGGTGCGCACAGCACGGGGTGATGCCCGACCGGATCTCGGTGGAGCGGCACACTCTGGAGGACGTCTTCTTGGAGCTCACCGGTAAGGAGCTGCGCGCGTGACCGCCCTCGGTACAGGTCCGGGTACGTATACCCCCAAGCCGGGCGCCGCCCCCCTCCCCCGCATGATCGCGGCGCAGGCGGCCCTGGAGACGAAGATGCTGCTGCGCAACGGCGAGCAGCTGCTCCTGACCGTCGTGATCCCCACCCTGCTGCTGGTCCTCTTCAGTTCGGTGGACATCGTCGACACCGGCGCCGGCGAGGCCGTCGACTTCCTCGCCCCCGGCATCCTCGCGCTCGCCGTGATGTCGACGGCGTTCACGGGGCAGGCCATCGCCACGGGCTTCGAGCGCCGGTACGGCGTGCTGAAGCGGCTGGCCTCCTCGCCGCTGCCCCGCTGGGGCCTGATGACGGCGAAGACGGCGTCGGTGCTGGTCACCGAGGTCCTGCAGATCGTCCTGCTGACGGTGATCGCCTTCGCGCTCGGCTGGTCGCCGCACGGCAACCCGGCAGCCGTCGTCCTCCTGCTGGTCCTGGGGACGGCCGCCTTCTCGGGTCTGGGCCTGCTGATGGCCGGCACCCTCAAGGCGGAGGCCACCCTGGCCGCCGCCAACCTGGTCTTCCTGCTGCTGCTCGTGGGCGGCGGGGTCATCGTGCCGCTGGACAAGTTCCCGCCCGGCGCGCAGGACGTGCTCGGCCTGCTACCGATCTCGGCCCTGTCGGACGGGCTGCGCGACGTGCTCCAGCACGGGGCCGGGATGCCCTGGGGCGACCTGGGGATTCTGGCCGTGTGGGCGCTCGTCGGGCTGGCGGCGGCGGGGAAGTTCTTCCGCTGGGAGTAGGTCCGGGGCAGGCCTCCCAGGGACCCTCGTGAAAGCGTGCACAAGCGGCCGCCTACGATGGGGCGCGTGCCAAACGTGACCCGCGCCGACGCCGTAGCTGCCGTGCGCAACCCGCTCGCCTTCATCGCCGCACGCTGGACCCCGAACCCGAGGACGGTCCGGCGGGCAGCCCTGGCCGCGCTCGTGATGTCGGTGATCATCGTGGTCACCGGTGGCGCGGTACGCCTCACCGGCTCCGGGCTCGGCTGTCCGACCTGGCCCAAGTGCACCGACGACTCGCTCACCGCCACGAGCGAGATGGGCCTGCACGGCGCCATCGAGTTCGGCAACCGCATGCTGACGTACGTACTGTGCGCCGCGGTCGGCTGGGCGATCATCGCCGCGCGCTCGGCCAAGCCGTACCGGCGTGGCCTGACCCGCCTGGGGTGGGCGCAGTTCTGGATCGTGATGAGCAACGCGGTCCTCGGCGGCATCGTCGTCCTGGTCGGCCTGAACCCGTACACCGTCGCGGCCCACTTCGTGGCGACGTCAGCCCTCATCGCGGTCGCCACCGTGATGTGGCAGCGCGCCCGGGAGGGCGACACACCGCCGCGTCCGCTGGTCGGCAAGGCGGTGCGGCAGCTGGTGTGGATCCTGGTCGCGGCCTCGGCGTTGCTGATCCTGGTCGGCACGGTGGTCACCGGCGCGGGCCCGCACGCGGGTGACTCCAGCGAGGTCGAGCGGATGCCCGTCGACTGGGAGAACGTCACCAAGCTGCACGCCGTGCTGGCGTGGATCGTGGTCACGCTGACGTTCGCCCTGTGGTTCGTGCTGAAGGCGGTCGACGCGCCGAAGAGTCCGTTGAACCGCACGCGGGACCTGTTCCTGATCCTCCTCGCCCAGGGCGCCATCGGTTACGTCCAGTACTTCACGGACCTGCCGGAGGTCCTGGTCGGCCTGCACATGCTGGGCTCGGCCCTGGTGTGGATCGCGACCCTGCGGGTGCTGCTGGCGCTTCGGGAACGGCCGCACGAGGAGATCGGCATCCCCGGCCCGGCGGCCGAGGCCGCGGTGGGCACGCGCGCGTAGGCGCGCGGGCCGCTCAGGCCAGCCCGTACACCCTGCGCGCGTTGCCCGCCGCCACCATCCCGGCCACCCGTTGCGCGTCCGCCAGCGACCAGGCGCCCTCTGCGACCCAGCCGCCGAGCACCCTGGCGAGGGCCTCGCGGAAGAGCCGGGCGCCCACCACGTGCAGCTCGGGAAGGCTCTGGGCCCCGCTGGAGAAGAGGATCTTACCGAAGGGGGCCAGCTCCAGGATCTCGGCGAGGATCGTGGCGGCGCGGGCGCCGGTGCGGATGAGGGCGGCGCCGGAGTCGGCGTAGACGTGCGGGAAGACGCCGGCCAGGTGGGCGGCGTGGCGGTGGTACGGGTAGCCGTGCAGCAGGACCAGGTCGGTGCCCAGGCCGGCCGTGGCGCGGACGAAGTCCGTGAGCAGCACCGGGTCGGTGCGGTCGATGCGCAGGCCCGGCTCCCCCAGCCCGGCGTGCAGTTGCAGCGGCAGTCCCGAGGCCACCGCGATCCACAACAGGTGCCGTAGCAGCACCGGGTCGCTCAGCTCACCACCGACGTTGCGCGCCGCGAGCCAGCGCCCCGCGGCGCCCCGCACCTCCCCCGGCCCCGGCGGCTCCGGCGCGAGCGCGAGGCCGTGCCGTACGCCCGCGACCGAGGTGAAGGCCACGGCGTTCCCGGCGGCGCCGTGCACCGATTCGGCGAGGTTGGCCAGGAACGACTCGACGGTGCCCGAGGTGTCGGCGACCTGTTCGGCGAGGAGTTCAAGGCGCACGATCTCGTGGACCTCGGCGGAGGCCGTGGACGCCATCTCCGGGGGGCCGGTGAGATCGCCGGGCAGACCGGTGTCGATCAGGTAGGTCGTGATGCCACTGCCGCGCAGCAGGCGCCGGCCCGCCTCCAGCGCGCCGAGTTCACGGCGTCGGGCGAGATAGCGGGCGGGTGCGCAGTGCGGTTCCAGGCCGAGGAGGGGCGGGCACCAGCGCCGTACGGCGAAACCGGTCTGGGTGTCGAAGAGCGTGGTGCCGGCGGCGGGTGGGCCCTCCGTGCGGGCCAGCTGGGCCTCGAAGGTGCCGAGGCCCAGCTCCGTGCGCAGTACGCCGTGGCAGTACTGGTCCACGAGGGATGGTGTTTCGATCATCCTGGCTCCCCGTGGGTGGACGCTGCTTGTGCTCTACAGGTCCTAACGGGTGAACCGGCGACTTGGTGTTGCGCCAGGGGCAGGCTGTTCAGCCGCCGATCTGAATGCCGGCCATCCGCTTCCACTCGTACGGCCCGGTCGTCACCTTCGCCGCGAACTCGCCGTCGAAGGATTCATGGGCCGTGACCCCGGCCTTCTCGACCGCCTGTTCGGCGATCTCGTACGACGGTGCCACCAGGTCTCCCCAGCCGCCGTCCTCGCCGACGAGCACGATGCGGGCGCCGCGCTGTCCGATGTACGCGACCTGCGCCTCGGCGCCGCCGTGGGACTTCGCGAAGGTGTTGATCTGCTTGGCCAGCTTGGCCACCTTGTCTGCCATGGCCAGGATGCTACTCGCGAGTAGATCAGCTGGCGAGAGCAGGGCCCTGTGACCTGCGTCAGCGCAGGAAGGGGGGCCGACGCAGGAAGGGGTCAGCGCAGGAAGGGGTCAGCGCAGGAAGGGGTCCACCGCGACCGCCACGAACAGCAGCGAGACATAGGTGATGGACCAGTGGAACAGGCGCATCTCCTTCAGCTTCGCGCCCGTCACCTGCGCCTTCGCGCGGTTCTGCAGCGCGTGCGCCTCCCACAGCCACCAGCCGCCCGCCCCCAGCGCGACCACGGTGTAGAACCAGCCCGTGTAGCCGAGCGGCGTCAACAGGAGCGACACCGCGACCATCACCCAGCTGTAGATGACGATCTGCTTGGCCACGACCTTGTTGGAGGCGATGACCGGCAGCATCGGCACGCCCACGCGCGCGTAGTCCTCCTTGACCTTCATGGATAGCGGCCAGTAGTGCGGCGGCGTCCAGAAGAAGATCACCATGAAGAGGATGAGCGGGGCCCACGACAGGGAGTTCGTGACCGCGGACCAGCCGATCAGGACCGGCATGCAGCCGGCGATGCCGCCCCACACGATGTTCTGCGAGGTGCGGCGCTTGAGGATCATCGTGTAGACGACGACATAGAAGAGGAGCGCGCCGAGGGACAACCAGGCCGACAGCCAGTTGACGGTGAGGCCGAACAGCAGCGTGGAGACGACCGCCAGCGTGATGCCGAAGGCCAGGCACTCGCGCGGGCTGACCATCCCGGTGACCAGCGGGCGCTGCGAGGTGCGGTCCATGAGCGCGTCGATGTCACGGTCGATGTACATGTTGAGCGCGTTGGCGCCGCCGGCCGAGAGGTAGCCGCCGATACAGGTGAGCAGCACCAGACCGAGGTCGGGCACCCCCTGCTCGGCAAGGAACATCACCGGAACGGTGGTGATGAGCAGCAGCTCGATGATCCGCGGCTTGGTGAGCGCCACGAACCCCTTGACCCGGGCCCCGATCGGCCGCCGGCTCGGGCTCTCGCTCGTCCCGATAAGCCCCGCTGGACGGGATTCAACGGCCGTCACGCACACCCCTGACAGAGACATCCCAGCAAGCCTCCCGGTGTGAAGTCCCGGTAAAGGCTCGCGCGTACCACGCCACTGTAGACGTTGCCCAGACCCGGACATTCGCGGGGGTGGGGTCGTGTTGGAGAGGCCGGTCGGACGGGCGCGCGGAGGCTCGATTGAGCACCCGGATGAGCGGCTCCGTATTCACTTGCCGAATGTGGAACGTCCCAGTCGGGAGGCACATCCCGACGACTCCCGGCAGTCTGTAACGAGTCGAAAAGACGCACGTACTTCCGGGGGTAGGCTCGACAACGGCCGGCCGACGCCGAGTACGCCGGCAGCCGGTGGGCTGTGTGCCCGTGACACCGGCAACCGACATGTGGAGAGGAGCCCTGACCCAGGGTGAGCACCAAGCCGACCACCACAGACCTCGAGTGGACCGAGTTGGACCAGCGGGCCGTCGACACCGCCCGTGTCCTGGCCGCGGACGCCGTACAGAAGGTCGGAAACGGCCATCCGGGTACGGCGATGAGCCTGGCACCCGCCGCCTACACCCTCTTCCAGAAGGTGATGCGGCACGACCCCGCGGACGCCGAATGGGTCGGGCGCGACCGCTTCGTGCTGTCCGCCGGCCACTCGTCCCTGACCCTCTACACCCAGCTGTACCTGGCCGGCTTCGGCCTGGAGCTGGACGATCTGAAGGCGTTCCGGACGTGGGGTTCCAAGACCCCCGGTCACCCGGAGTACGGCCACACCACGGGCGTCGAGACCACCACGGGACCGCTCGGCCAGGGCGTCGCCAACGCCGTCGGCATGGCGATGGCCGCGCGCTACGAGCGCGGTCTGTTCGACCCGGAGGCCGCCGAGGGCACCTCCCCCTTCGACCACTTCGTCTACTGCGTCGCCGGTGACGGCTGCCTCCAGGAGGGCATCTCCGCCGAGGCGTCCTCGATGGCCGGCCACCAGAAGCTCGGCAATCTGATCCTGCTGTGGGACGACAACCACATCTCGATCGAGGGCGACACCGAGACGGCCGTCTCCGAGGACACCGTCAAGCGGTACGAGGCGTACGGCTGGCACGTGCAGCGGATCGCCCCGAAGCCGGACGGCGACCTGGACCCGCACGCCATCTACAACGCGATCGAGGCCGCGAAGCAGGTGACGGACAAGCCGTCCTTCATCGCGATGCGCTCGATCATCGCCTGGCCGGCCCCGAACGCGCAGAACACCGAGGCCGCCCACGGCTCGGCGCTCGGCGACGACGAGGTCGCGGCGACCAAGCGCGTCCTCGGCTTCGACCCGGAGCGGTCCTTCGAGGTGGCCGACGAGGTCATCGACCACACCCGCAAGGCACTGGAGCGGGGCGCCGAGGCGAAGGCCGAGTGGGAGAAGTCGTTCCAGCTGTGGCGCGACAACAACCCCGAGCGCGCCGCCGAGTTCGACCGCATCAGCAAGGGCGAGCTGCCCACCGGCTGGGAGGAGAAGCTCCCGGTCTTCGAGCCCGGCAAGGGCGTCGCCACCCGCGCCGCGTCCGGCAAGGTGCTCCAGGCGCTCGGCGCGGTCATCCCGGAGCTGTGGGGCGGTTCGGCCGACCTGGCGGGCTCCAACAACACGACGATCGACAAGACCTCGTCGTTCCTGCCGGCGGACAACCCGCTGCCGGAGGCGAACCCGTACGGCCGCACGATCCACTTCGGCATCCGCGAGCACTCCATGGCCGCGGAGATGAACGGCATCACCCTGCACGGCAACACCCGTGTCTACGGCGGTACGTTCCTGGTCTTCTCCGACTACATGCGCAACGCCGTACGTCTGTCGGCGCTGATGCACCTGCCGGTGACGTACGTCTGGACGCACGACTCCATCGGCCTGGGTGAGGACGGCCCGACCCACCAGCCGGTCGAGCACCTCGCGTCCCTGCGCGCCATCCCCGGTCTCAACGTGGTCCGCCCGGCGGACGCCAACGAAACCGCGATCGCCTGGCGCGAGATCCTCAAGCGCTACACCAAGGAGTTCGGCAAGGGCGCCCCGCACGGGCTCGCGCTGACCCGTCAGGGTGTGCCGGTGTACGAGTCCAACGAGGACGCGGCGCGCGGCGGTTACGTGCTGTTCGAGGCCGAAGGCGGCGAGCCGCAGGTCATTCTCATCGCGACCGGTTCCGAGGTGCACGTGGCCGTCGAGGCGCGTGAGCAGCTTCAGGCCGACGGTGTGCCGACGCGGGTCGTGTCTATGCCGTCCGTGGAGTGGTTCGAGGAGCAGGACCAGGGGTACCGGGACAGCGTTCTGCCGCCGGCCGTCAAGGCGCGCGTGGCGGTCGAGGCCGGTATCGGTCTGACCTGGCACAAGTATGTCGGGGACGCGGGTCGCATCGTTTCCCTGGAGCACTTCGGTGCTTCGGCCGACGGCAAGGTCCTTTTCCGGGAGTACGGCTTCACTGCCGAGAACGTGGCTGCCGTCGCGCGGGAATCCCTCACCGCGGCCCAGCGCTGACGCTCATATACGAGACGTAGGAGTTTGATTTTCCATGACAGACGCACTGAAGCGCCTCTCCGAGGAGGGCGTCGCGATCTGGCTGGACGACCTGTCGCGCCAGCGCATCACGTCCGGCAACCTCGCCGAGCTGATCGACCAGCAGCACGTCGTCGGTGTCACCACCAACCCGACGATCTTCCAGAAGGCGATCAGCAGCGGTGACGGCTACGAGCAGCAGGTCGCCGACCTCGCCGCCCGCAAGGTGACGGTCGAAGAGGCGATCCGCATGATCACCACGGCGGACGTCCGTGACGCCGCCGACATCCTGCGCCCGGTCTTCGACGCCACCGGCGGTCAGGACGGCCGGGTCTCCATCGAGGTCGACCCGCGGCTCGCGCACAACACCCGCGCGACCGTCGCCGAGGCCAAGCAGCTGGCCTGGCTGGTCGACCGTCCGAACACCCTGATCAAGATCCCGGCCACCAAGGCGGGCCTCCCGGCGATCACCGAGGTCATCGGCCTCGGCATCAGCGTCAACGTGACGCTGATCTTCTCGCTGGAGCGCTACCGCGAGGTCATGGACGCCTACCTGTCCGGCCTGGAGAAGGCCAAGGAGCGCGGGCTCGACCTGTCGCTCATCCGCTCGGTGGCGTCCTTCTTCGTGTCCCGCGTGGACACCGAGATCGACAAGCGCCTCGACGCGCTCGGCACCGACGAGGCCAAGGCGCTGCGCGGCAAGGCCGCCGTCGCCAACGCCCGGCTCGCCTACCAGGCGTACGAGGAGGTCTTCTCCTCCGACCGCTGGAGCGTGCTGGAGAACGCGGGCGCCAACAAGCAGCGTCCGCTGTGGGCCTCGACCGGCGTGAAGGACCCGGCGTACAAGCCGACCCTCTACGTCGACGACCTGGTGGCGCCGAACACGGTCAACACCATGCCCGAGGCCACCCTTCAGGCCACCGAGGAGAAGGGCGAGATCACCGGCAACACCATCGCCGGCACCTACGAGCAGGCCCGTGCCGACCTGGACGCGGTCGAGGCGCTCGGGATCTCGTACGACGACGTGGTGCAGCTGCTGGAGGACGAGGGCGTCGAGAAGTTCGCGGCGTCCTGGAACGACCTGCTCAAGTCGACCGAGGCGGAGCTGGAGCGCCTCGCCCCCTCGGAGGGCTGATCCCTTGCCACCCTTCAACGTCACTGAAGCGAACCCGCTTCGTGACGCCGCCGACCGACGGCTCCCGCGTATCGCGGGGCCGTCGGGCCTGGTGATCTTCGGCGTTACGGGCGATTTGTCACGGAAAAAGCTCATGCCCGCCGTGTACGACCTCGCCAACCGGGGTCTGCTGCCGCCGGGCTTCTCGCTGGTCGGCTTCGCGCGCCGCGAGTGGGCCCACGAGGACTTCGCCGCCGAGGTCCACGACGCGGTCAAGGAGCACGCCCGCACCCCCTTCCGTGAGGAGGTCTGGCAGCAGCTCATCCAGGGCATGCGCTTCGTGCAGGGCACCTTCGACGACGACGACGCCTTCGAGCGGCTGCGCGGCACCATCGAGGAGCTGGACAAGGCCCAGGGCACGGGCGGCAACTTCGCCTTCTACCTCTCTGTCCCGCCGCGCTCCTTCCCGGTGGTCATCCAGCAGCTGAAGAAGCACGGCCTGGCCGATCAGACGGGCGGCTCCTGGCGCCGTGCGGTCATCGAGAAGCCCTTCGGCCACGACCTGAAGTCCGCCGAGGAGCTCAACAAGGTCGTCCACGAGGTCTTCGCCCCGGACCAGGTCTTCCGCATCGACCACTATCTGGGCAAGGAGACCGTCCAGAACATCCTCGCGCTGCGGTTCGCCAACACCATGTTCGAGCCGATCTGGAACCGATCCTTCGTGGACCATGTGCAGATCACCATGGCCGAGGACATCGGCATCGGCGGCCGGGCCGGCTACTACGACGGCATCGGCGCCGCCCGTGACGTCATCCAGAACCACCTGCTCCAGCTGCTGGCGCTGACCGCCATGGAGGAGCCCGCCTCCTTCGACGCGGACGCGCTGGCGGCGGAGAAGACCAAGGTGCTGGGTGCCGTACGGCTGCCGAAGGACCTGGGCCGCGACACGGTGTTCGGGCAGTACGCGGCCGGCTGGCAGGGCGGCGAGAAGGCGGTCGGGTACCTCCAGGAGGAGGGCATCGACGCCAAGTCGAAGACCGACACCTACGCCGCGATCAAGCTGGGGATCGACAACCGCCGCTGGGCGGGTATCCCCTTCTATCTGCGCACCGGCAAGCGTCTGGGCCGCCGCGTCACCGAGATCGCGGTCGTCTTCCAGCGGGCGCCGCACTCGCCCTTCGACACCACGGCCACCGAGGAACTGGGCCAGAACGCGATCGTGATCCGCGTCCAGCCCGACGAGGGCGTCACGGTCCGCTTCGGCTCCAAGGTCCCCGGCACCTCGATGGAGATCCGGGACGTGTCGATGGACTTCGCTTACGGCGAGTCCTTCACGGAGTCCAGCCCGGAGGCGTACGAGCGTCTGATCCTGGACGTCCTCCTGGGTGACTCGAACCTCTTCCCGCGCACCGAGGAGGTCGAGCTGTCCTGGAAGATCCTCGACCCGATCGAGGAGTACTGGGACACGCACGGCAAGCCGGCGCAGTACCCGGCCGGCACGTGGGGCCCCGTCGAGGCGGACGAAATGCTCGCACGAGAGGGACGGAGCTGGCGCCGGCCATGAAGATAGACCTCACGGACACCACGGCCAGCAAGATCAACAAGGCACTGGTGCAGGGCCGCCGGGCCATCGGCACGCCTGCCGTCGGCATGGTGCTCACGCTGGTCATCGTCACGGACGAGGAGAACGCGTACGACGCCCTGAAGGCCGCCAGCGACGCCTCGCGCGAGCACCCCTCACGCACGCTGGTGGTCATCAAGCGCGTCTCGCGCTCACCCCGCGACCGTACGCAGTCCCGGCTGGACGCCGAGGTTCGGGTGGGCGCGGACGCGGGCACCGGCGAGACGGTCGTCCTGCGGCTGTACGGCGAAGTGTCCGAGCACGCGCAGTCCGTCGTCCTTCCGCTGCTGCTGCCGGACGCCCCGGTGGTGGTCTGGTGGCCGGTGAACGCGCCGCTCGACCCGGCGAACGACCCGCTGGGCGCGCTGGCCCAGCGCCGGGTGACCGACACCTACGCCTCGGAGCAGCCGGTGCGGGAGCTGTCGGCCCGCGCCGACACCTACACGCCGGGCGACACCGATCTGTCCTGGACCCGGATCACGCCGTGGCGTTCGATGCTGGCGGCGGCCCTGGACCAGGTGGTCTGCGAGGTGAAGGCCGTCGAGGTGGAGGGCGAGGAGTTCAACCCGAGCTGTGAGCTGCTGGCGATGTGGCTCGCGGACCGGCTGGACGTGCCGGTGAAGCGGTCGCTGTCGTCGGGCCCCGGTCTGACGGCGGTCCGTATGGCCACCGACTGCGGTCCGATAGTCCTCGACCGGGCGGACGGCTCCCTGGCGACCCTCTCCATCGACGGCCAGCCGGACCGTGCGGTGGCGCTGAAGCGACGGGAGACGGCCGAGCTGATCGCGGAGGAGCTGCGGCGGCTCGACCCGGACGACACCTACGCGTCGGCGCTGCGGTTCGGAGTGGAGCGGCTGAACGCCGCGCCGGCTTCGGCGGTGCGGGGTGCCGAGGCCGCGGTGGCCAAGGCGGAGCAGGCCGTGGCGCAGGCCCAGGCCGCGGTGGCCAAGGCCGAGGAGCCGCCGGCCGAAGAGGCTTCTCCGGAATCTCCGGCCAAAGGAGACGCCGAAGGAGAGGCCAAAGGAGAAGCGGCCGAGTCTCCCGGCAAAGCCGCTGCGCAGGAAGCGGCGGCCCCGGAAGCGTTGAGGAAGGCGGCGGCCAAGTGAGTACTCCGCAGCTCGTCGTGCATCGCGACAAGGAGCTGATGGCGCAGGCCGCGGCGGCCCGGCTGATCACGAAGATCGTGGACGCGCAGGCCTCCCGGGGCTCGGCGTCCGTGGTTCTCACGGGCGGCCGCAACGGCAACGGCCTGCTGGCCGCGCTGGCGGCCGCCCCCGCCCGGGACGCCGTCGACTGGGGCCGGCTCGACCTCTGGTGGGGGGACGAGCGTTTCCTGCCCGAGGGCGACCCGGAGCGCAATGTCACGCAGGCCCGCGAGGCACTGCTGGACGAGGTGCCGCTGGATCCGAAGCGGGTGCACGCGATGCCCGCCTCGGACGGCCCGTTCGGCACGGACGTGGAGGCGGCCGCTTCCGCGTACGCGGAGGAACTGGCGAGGGCGGCCGGCCCGGAGAACCATGGCGCGGTCCCCACCTTCGACGTCCTGATGCTGGGCGTGGGCCCCGACACCCACGTCGCCTCCCTGTTCCCGGAACTCCCCGCGGTACGGGAGACACAGCGCACGGTCGTCGGAGTCCACGGCGCCCCGAAGCCCCCTCCGACCCGAGTGACCCTCACGCTTCCCGCGATCCGGGCGGCACGTGAGGTGTGGCTGCTGGCGGCGGGCGAGGACAAGGCCCAGGCCGCGGCGATCGCCCTGTCCGGCGCGGGCGAGATCCAGGCTCCGGCGGCGGGGGCGTACGGCCGTGCGAGGACCTTGTGGCTCCTGGACGCGGCGGCGGCTTCGCAGCTGCCGCGGTCGCTGTATCCACCGGCGTCCGCCTGAACGCCTTTCGGGCCCCCACTTCACCGCGAAGTGGGGGCCCGAAACGCATGGGCTACTTCACCGACCCGGCCATCACGCCCTGCACGAAGTGCCGTTGGAACGCGAAGAACACGACCACCGGCACGACCAGCGACACGAACGCGCCGGGTGCGAGTACGTCGATGTTGCTGCCGAACTGCCGGATCTGGGACTGGAGTTCAACGGTCAGCGGTTGTGAGGCGCTGTCGGCGAACAGCAGGGCCACCAGCATGTCGTTCCAGACCCACAGGAACTGGAAGATGGCGAGTGAGGCGATGGCCGGGCGCCCCACGGGGAGTACCAGCCGGGTGAAGATCCGCCATTCGCTGCCGCCGTCCATCCGGGCGGCCTCCAGCATTTCCTTGGGCATCTCGGCGAAGTAGTTGCGCAGCAGGAACACCGCGAACGGCAGGCCGTATGCCACGTGGAAGAGGAC
>NZ_JBVKCZ010000041.1:0-92224 GCF_055634335.1 Streptomyces sp. NPDC111802
CCAGCACCAAGCCCGCATCAGCCACTACAAACGACGCGGACACAGTCCCTGAAACTGCCCAGCAATCAGAACAAGCACCGTTGCAGTACTAGGACGCCTGGGTCACCAGCAGGTCCAGATGGGCCGCGCGCGACTGAGCGGTCTGGCCCTGCACCAGCAGGAACAGGGCTTCCCGCGCCAGGTGTTGCGCCGTGCCGGTCAGTGACAGCGACCGGCCGCCGCCGGCCACCACCCCGGCGGTGGTGGCCGTACGCATCAGCTCGGCCGCCCGGATGCGCAGCGTCAGGCGCTCCGCCATCCGCTCGCTCGTCAGGGGAAGGTCGGCCAACTCATAGGCTCTGCCGCGGATCTCGTCCAGGCGGGAGCGCAGGGGCTCCGCGGTCTCCCCGGGGCCAGCGGGGCGAGGGCCGCCTCGGTGATCCCGAACACGGCCGGGGAGGCGTCGACCGTCTTCGCACGGTCCGTGGCGGCCCACTCCCCGTAGGGCTTGCGCAGCGCGACGGCTTCCTCCGGCAGCCACAGTCCGTCCAGCTCCAGCGACACCGTGCGAGAAGCGGAGAGCGCCGCGAGACGCATCGGCTCCGAGGCACGCAGCCCCGGCTGCTCCCGGGCCTCGGTGAAGGCGAACACCACCTCGCCGCCGTCCGTGACACCGGCGAGCAGCATCACGTCGTTCAGCCCCCAGCCGGTGTACCAGGGCACCGTCCCGTCGAACCACACCCGTCGCGCCCACGGGCGACGCGCACGGGTGTGCGCGGATACGAACGCAGATGCGCGTACGCCACTCCCGACAGCAGTTCGCCGCGTGCCAGCGGACCCAGCAGCCGTTCCCGCACCGGGCCCTCGCACCGGGTCAGCGTGGCGACGGGTGTGTGGTGCTGCGTCTGCACGAACCAGGTCGAGCAGCAGGCCCCGGCCAGGATCTCCGCCGTGCGCCGGGCCACCGCCGCGGGGGCCGCCCATCCGCCGTACGACTCCGGCGCGCTCACCCCGAGCAGCCCCGAGCCCCTGATCGCCTCGATGTGGCTGGTGGGCACGCCCTCCTGATCGACCCGTTCGGCCAGCGGGGCGAGCAGATCGTGCGCGAGATGGTGGGCGCGGGCGACGAGGGGATGGTCCGTGATGGTCATGGACGAAATTCTTCCGGGGCCCCCGTGCGGGGTGTCGATTGCGGGGTGTGTCGTTCGTGTAGGAGGTGAGAGAACACGACGACGCCCGAGGAGACCGTCATGAAGTACTACCTGCTCAATGTGATGCAGCCCGTCGGGGAACCGCCCGCCCCGGACGTCCTCGGCGAGATCGAGAAGAACCTCGACGCACTCAACCGGGAACTGCGGGAGGCCGGCGCCTGGGTGTTCGCCGGCGGACTGCACGGCCCGGAGTCCTCCACCGTGCTGCGGCCCCGCGACGGCGACGTCCTGGTCACCGACGGGCCGTACGCCGAGGGCAAGGAGATGCTCGGCGGCATCAGCCTCATCAAGGCGCCCGACCTGGACGCGGCCCTGGAATGGGGGCGAAAGCTGGCCCTGGCGACCACCCTGCCGATCGAGGTGCGGCCGTTCATGGGCGAGGCCGAGGGCTGATGACGGCCCTGGACGTCGAGGCCGTCTTCCGCGCGGAGTACGGCCGCGCGGTCGCCGTCCTCGTCCGCTTCCTCGGCGACATCGACCTCGCCGAGGAGGCGGTCCAGGACGCCTTCACCACCGCCCTGCGGCGCTGGCCCGAGTCCGGTGTGCCGCCGAGCCCGGCCGGCTGGATCATCACCACCGCCCGTAACCGTGCCGTCGACCGGCTGCGCCGCGAGGCCGGCCGGGACGAACGCCACGCCCAGGCGGCCCTGTTGCACGCCCCCGACGCACCGCGCGAGGAGGGCCCCGTGCGCGACGAACGGCTCCGGCTCGTCTTCACCTGCTGCCACCCGGCCCTCGCCGTCCAGGCGCGGGTCGCGCTCACCCTGCGCCTGCTCGGCGGGCTGACCACCGCACAGATCGCGCGGTCCTTCCTGGTGCCCGAACCGACCATGGCCCAGCGCCTGGTGCGGGCCAAGGCGAAGATCCGCAACGCCGGCATCCCGTACCGCGTTCCTCGTGACGCCGATCTGCCGGACCGGCTCACCGGGGTGCTGGCCGTCGTCTACCTGATCTTCAACCAGGGGTACGAGGGTGAGCCGGGCCTGGGTGCGGAGGCCGTACGTCTCGGCCGGCTCCTGGCCGAACTCATGCCGGACGAGCCCGAGGTCACCGGGCTGCTCGCGCTCATGCTCCTCGTCGAGTCCCGCCGGCCCGCCCGGCAGGACGAGCACGGCATGCTCGTGCCGCTGCCGGAACAGGACCGCGAGCGCTGGGACCGTGACCTGATCGCCGAGGGCCAGTCGCTCGTCCGCCGCTGCCTGCGCCGGGGCACGCCGGGGCCGTATCAGCTCCAGGCCGCGATCCAGGCCGTGCACAGCGACGCACCGACCCCGCGGGACACGGACTGGGGACAGATCCGACAGCTCTACGACCACCTCATGGCCGTGGCACCGAGCCCGGTCGTGGCCCTGAACCGGGCGGTCGCCGTGGCCGAGACGGAGGGTCCGGCCCCGGCCCTCGACCTCGTGGACGCACTGGATCTCGACGGCTACCACGTCTTCCACGCGGTCCGCGCGGACCTGCTGCGCCGCCTCGGCCGTGGCACCGAGGCCGTGCGCGCCTACGAGAACGCCATCGAGCTCTCGCGGAACCCGGCCGAGCGCGCGTACCTCGAACGGCGGCGCCGGGAACTCGTCCGTGCGTGAGCGTCGCGCCCGTGCCGCGGCGATGGTGGCGAAAGTGTCTCCTGTGCCGAAGAAATCGCAGGTCAGCGAGCAGGTGAAGGGCACTCAGGTGGCGCAATGACGCGGTAACACCATGGGGACGACACCGTCGGTATGGTCAGCGCATGCCAGCCGAACGAACCCGCGAGCACACCGCTCCGCTCGCCGCCGCACGCCGCCGACGGCTGCGGGCGGACCGGGCGCGGCAGCTCGCGGACCTGCTGCGGCACCTGGTCCTGACCGGAGGGTTTCCCAGCGGCGCGCTGCCCCACGAGGACGTGCTCGCCGCCGACTACCAGGTGTCGCGCAACACCGTCCGGCACGCACTGGACCTGCTGCGCGCCGAGCAGCTCGTCGAGCGGCTGCCCGGCGTCGGCACCGTCGTCGTCGCCGAGAAGTACTCGCACGGCCTCGACCGGCTGATGGGACTCGCGGAAACCCTGCGGGAACACGGCCGGGTCACCAACGAGGTACGCACCCTGGGCCCCGTCGCCGCGCCCGCACCCGTGGCCGAACGACTGCGGCTGCCCACCGGCACCGACGTGCTCTACATCGAGCGGCTCCGCAAGCTGAACGGGCTGCCGCTCTCGCTCGACCTCACCTATCTGCCCCTGGACATCGGCGGCGAGCTCATCGGCGCCGACCTGGAGAACACCGACGTCTTCCGGTTGCTGGAGCAGATCACCGGGCAACCGCTCGGACACGCGGAGATCACCCTGGAGGCCGTCAACGCCGACGCGCACTCCGCCACCGTGCTCCAGGCACCGCGCGGCACCGGGCCAGGGCGCACGAGTGGCTGGATCGGGTCGGACTGGCGGGCCGGGAAGGGCAGTTGCCGCACCGGCTCTCCGGTGGGCAGCGCCAGCGCGTCCAGCTCGCCCGCGCCCTCGCCGGACAGCCGCGCGCCGTGCTGATGGACGAGCCGTTCGGTGCCCTGGACGCCCAGACCCGGGCCGGCATGCAGCAGTTGCTGGTGGAGGCCCTGCACGGGACCGGTGCCACCGTCGTCTTCGTCACCCACGACGTGGACGAGGCCCTGTTCCTCGGCGACCGGGTCGCGCTGCTCGGCGAGGGCGGCCTCACCGGGGTCCGGCCGGTGCCCCGGCCCCGTGACCGCGGGGCTCGCGACGACCCCGCGACCGTGGCCCTGCGCCGCGACATCCTCGACTCCCTGGGCCCCCGTACGGCCTGAGAGTCCCTCGGCCCCGACACCCTGAGGCCCCCGGCCGCCCCCGTACGTCATGAAAGGCACCCCGCCATGACCCCCGCGCCCCTGACGGAGATCCCCGCCCTCGACTCGGCCGAGGAGCTGAGCTGCGACGTCCTCGTGATCGGCGGCGGCACCGCCGGCACCATGGCCGCGCTGACCGCCGCCGGGCGCGGCGCGTCCGTGCTGCTGCTGGAGAAGGCTCATGTACGGCACTCCGGAGCACTGGCCATGGGCATGGACGGAGTCAACAACGCCGTCATCCCCGGCCGCGCCGAACCGGACGACTACGTCGCCGAGATCACCCGCGCCAACGACGGCGTCGTCGACCAGTCGACGGTCCGTCAGACCGCCACCCGGGGCTTCGAGATGGTGCGGCGGCTGGAGTCGTACGGGGTGAAGTTCGAGAAGGACGAACACGGCGAGTACGCGGTCCGCCAGGTGCACCGCTCCGGCTCGTACGTGCTGCCGATGCCCGAGGGCAAGGACGTCAAGAAGGTCCTCTACCGGCAGCTGCGCAGGCGGGAGAACCGTGAGCGGATCCGGATCGAGAACCGGCTGATGCCGGTGCGGGTCCTGACCGCCGACGGCAGGGCGGTCGGCGCCGCCGCCTTCCACACCCGCACCGGCGCCTTCGTGACCGTGCGGGCGGGCGCCGTGATCCTCGCGACCGGCGCCTGCGGGCGCCTGGGGCTGCCCGCGAGCGGCTATCTGTACGGCACGTACGAGAACCCGACCAACGCGGGCGACGGCTATGCGATGGCGTATCACGCGGGCGCCGAGCTCACCGGTATCGAGTGCTTCCAGATCAATCCGCTCATCAAGGACTACAACGGCCCGGCCTGCGCCTATGTCGCCAACCCCTTCGGTGGCTACCAGGTCAACCGGCACGGGCAGCGGTTCGTCGACTCCGACTACTGGTCCGGGCAGATGATGGCGGAGTTCGCCGCCGAGGTAGCCTCCGACCGGGGCCCCGTCTACCTCAAGCTCAGCCATCTGCCGGAGGAGTCGGTCTCGGCGCTGGAGTCGATCCTGCACTCCACCGAGCGCCCCACCCGCGGCACCTTCCACGCCGGACGCGGCCACGACTACCGCACGCACGACGTGGAGATGCACATCTCCGAGATCGGCCTGTGCGGCGGCCACTCCGCCTCCGGAGTACGCGTCGACGACCACGCCCGCACCACCGTGCCGCGTCTGTACGCTGCCGGTGACCTGGCCTGCGTACCGCACAACTACATGATCGGCGCGTTCGTGTACGGCGATCTGGCGGGCGAGGACGCCGCCCGGTACACCGCGTACGAGGGCGAGTTGCCGCGCGAGCAGCTGGCCGAGGCCCACGAGCTGATCTACCGGCCGCTGCGCAATCCGGCGGGCCCGCCCCAGCCCCAGGTCGAGTACAAGCTGCGCCGTTTCGTCAACGACTACGTCGCCCCGCCCAAGAGCGGCGCCCGGCTCTCCCTCGCGCTGGAGCACTTCGAGCGGATGCGGGACGAGATCGCGGGCATGGGGGCGAGCACACCGCACGAACTGATGCGCTGCGCCGAGGTGTCGTTCATCCGCGACTGCGCGGAGATGGCGGCGAGGTCCTCCCTCGCCCGTACCGAGTCGCGGTGGGGCCTCTACCACGAGCGCCTGGACCATCCGCAGCGGGACGACACGGACTGGCTGCACCACCTCGACCTGCGCAAGGGCCCCACCGGGGCGATGGAGTTCACGGCGCGCCCCGTCGACCCGTACCTCGTCCCCGTGCCCGAGTTCACCCCCACCGGCGGCCCGTCCCGCCACCTGGGCGAGGTGCGTCCCCTGCCGACCGCGACGGCGGGACGTGCGCAGGTACCCCCGGCAGCGTCCGACGAGGCTCCGGACGACGCCCGTCCGCCCACGGGCACGACCCACGCGACCTCGTCGGAATCCGCTCGGGAACGGCTCCTCGAACTCGTCGCACTCACGGAGGAGGAACCCGATCTGCAGGCCCTGGAGCCCTACTTGAAGGACTCGGACCCCGCCGTGCGGCTCGGCGCGGTGGCGGCGCTGACCGAGACGGCGCCACCCGGAGCGGGCCCCGCGCTGGCCCACTCCCTGCACGACAGCGACGGGCAGGTGCGGGCCGCGGCCGCCTCCTCGCTGCGCGAGCTCGCCGAAGTCCTGCCCGCGGAGCCGGAGTTGCGCGCCCCGCTGGTCTCCGCCCTGACGGCACCCGATCCGACGGTCCGCGCGGCGGCCCTGGACGTGCTGCGCGCCCTGCGCCTCGGGAACGCGGCGCTGTTCACCGAGCGCCTGGCCGACCCGGACCTCGACGTGCGCCTGGCCGCCGTACGCGCCCTGGTGTCGGTGGACGCGGTCGAGGACCTGTCCGGGGCGGCCGGTGACGTCGCTCGAGAGGTACGGGTCGCGGTGGCGCGCGGGTTCGCCGCGCTGGCCCCGCGAGACGGGGGAGGCGCCGCTCTGCACCGCCTGCTCCACGATCCCGACGCCCTCGTACGCGCCGCGGCCCTGGAGGCGTTCGGTGTCCTCGGCGTCCCGGACGCACTCCTCGGCACCGTGACGGCGGCCCTCACCGACCCGGCCTGGCAGGTCCGCGCCGGTGCCGCGAAGGCCCTCGGCGGAGCGGCACCGGAAGACGGCGTTCCCGCTCTCGCCGGACTGCTGGGCGACGCGGACGCCGATGTGCGCAAGGCCGCGGTACTCGCCCTGCTACGGCATTCCGCCCACGAGGAAGCCCGTACCGCACTGGCCACAGCCGTCGACGACCCCGACGCGGACGTCCGTGCGTACGCGGGGCGGGCGGCGCGCTGACCGGACCGCCCCGACTGCCGGAGGAACAAGCCCCGTTGCTTGGTCTATACCTTGTCTGGTCTATACCCTTGACTGGTACAGACCAAAGCGGTTGAGTGTGTCCCCACACCCCCCACCACGGCCGCCCCCACGCCGTGGCCGACACGGTCGGCGCGTGCGCACAAGGCTCTGCTTCGCCCTGCCCTTGTAGGGGTGCGGCCGTGCTCCGCAAAGGAGTTGATCCTGTGTCGAGGCGCCGTACAGCCGCACTTGTCTCCTCGCTCGCCCTGGGCAGCGCCGCCCTCCTCCTCCAGCCGGCCCCGAGCGCCTCCGCCGCCGGGTTCGTCGTCAGCGAGGCGCAGTTCAACCAGATGTTCCCGAACCGGAATTCGTTCTACACGTACAGCGGTCTGACCGCCGCGCTGAGTGCCTACCCGGGCTTCGCCAACACCGGCAGCGACACGGTGAAGAAGCAGGAGGCCGCCGCCTTCCTCGCCAACGTCAACCACGAGACCGGCGGACTCGTCCACATCGTCGAGCAGAACACCGCCAACTACCCCCACTACTGTGACTGGAGCCAGCCCTACGGCTGCCCGGCGGGCCAGGCGGCCTACTACGGCCGCGGCCCCATCCAGCTGTCGTGGAACTTCAACTACAAGGCCGCCGGTGACGCGCTCGGTATCGATCTGCTCAACAACCCCTGGCGGGTGCAGAACGAGTCGGCCGTCGCCTGGAAGACCGGCCTGTGGTACTGGAACACACAGACCGGCCCCGGCACCATGACCCCGCACAACGCCATGGTCAACCAGGCCGGCTTCGGCCAGACCATCCGCTCCATCAACGGCTCCCTGGAGTGCGACGGCAAGAACCCGGCGCAGGTGCAGAGCCGCGTCGACGCCTACAACCGGTTCACCTCCATCCTCGGCGTCTCGCCCGGCGGCAACCTCTACTGCTGAGGCGCCGCGTGCCCGTGGCGTGTGCGAGACTCCGCCGATGACCTCCGAAACGATCACCGCGGACGCCGCGGGCACCTGGAGACTCGGCGACCTGCCCGTGAGCCGCGTCGGCTTCGGCGCGATGCGGCTCACGGGCAGCGCCGCGTTCCACCACGGAACGCCGAGCGACCGGGGACGCTCGATCGCCGTACTGCGCAAGGCGGTCGAGCTCGGCGTCGATCACATCGACACGGCCGCCTTCTACTTCTCGGCCCTGCGCTCCGCGAACGAACTGATCAACACCGCGCTGGCGCCGTACCCCGACGGCCTGGTCATCGCCACCAAGGTGGGCCCCTACCGCGACCAAGGCGGCGACTGGGGCACCTCCGCCCGCCCCGACCAACTGCGCGGCCATGTCGAGGAGAACCTGCGCCAGCTCGGCCGAGACCACCTGGACCTCGTCTATCTGCGCCGGATGGGGCAGGACTCCATCGCCGAGCACTTCGGCGCGCTGGCCGAGCTGCGGGAGGCCGGCCTGATCCGGCACCTCGGCATCTCCGCCGTGGAGCCACGGCATCTCGCCGAGGCGCGGGCCATCGCGCCGGTGGTGTGCGTGCAGAACCGGTACGCGCTCGACCGGCCCGACCCCGAGGCCGACGAACTCCTGCGCCTGTGCGGTGAGCAGGGCATCGCCTTCGTGCCGTTCTACGCCGTCGCCGGAGAGGTGGGGGAGCGGGGCGCGACCGCGGCCCACGACGACGAGGTGCTCGCGGTGGCGCGGGCGCACGACGCTAGCCCCGCCCAGGTGCGTATCGCCTGGACCCTGCACCAAGGTCCGCATGTCCTGGCCATCCCCGGCACCGGCAACCCGGACCACCTGGCCGAGAACGTGGCCGCGGGGGCCCTGCGCCTGACCCCGGACGAGCTGGCCCGGCTCAACGGGGTGCGCGAGCACGCCGGTTGAGCCGGGCCTTGCGGGGTGCTCAGCCCGCGTACCCGGTCAGCGGGTAGTGGTCGGACAGGTTCGTGTACGTGTAGTCCGTGCCCCAGCTCGACACCGTCCAGGGCGCGCTCTGCTCCTTGACGACCTCGTTCTTCCAGACCGCCGGACGGGCGTGACCCGCGCGGTGCAGGACGTAGTCCAGGTCCTCGCGCGGGTCGTCGGGGTAGCGGTCCCGGGCGATGGAGTTCTCCTGTGTGTCGAAGGAGTACGGGTGTCCGGTGCGCGCGTCTGCCCCCACCAGCCCGCCGTCGGCGAGCATCGAGGCGTACTCGGAGGTGCGCGAGTCGACGTTCAGGTCACCGGCGAGCAGCACCTGCTCGTTCGCCGGGATGTTCTTGGCGTCCAGGAACGCGTCGATCGTCCTGAACTGCCGGCTGCGCATCGCGGCGGCCTCGCCGGCGGCACAGCCCGGATCCGTCGACTGCGCGTGCGTCCCGACGACGTGCACCTTGGTGCCGTTCACGTTCAGCACGACGTACGCGAAGCCCTTGTTGGACCACCAGTCCGCCCCGCAGGCGTCCTTGTAGACCCACTGCTCCTTGCGCACTATCGGCCACTTGCTGAGGATCGTGACCCCGCCGTCCTCGGGCGTGGTCGCCGAGTACGCGCCGCCCGTGGCGTCCCAGCCGCTCTTGCTGCGCCCGACCACCGGGGTCTGGTACGGGTAGCGGCCCGCGAGGGAGCTCTTCAGCGCGTCCGAGGAGGAGTTGTCGAACGCCTCCTGGAACACGACGATGTCGTTGCCCTGTGTGAAGGGAGCCTTGGCTATCTCGGCGGCCCGGTGGTCCTGGCCCCAGTTCGGGTACAGGCTCTGGCTGAACAGGAAGACGTTGTACGACAGCACCTTGAGCGGCGGCGTCTGCTCGGCGGCCGACGCCTCGGGCGCCGCGCCCACGAGACCGGCGGTGGCGAGCGAGAGCGCGAGCACGAACGAGCCCTGTGCACGGCGTTGTGCGATGAGCGTCACTGGATCTCCCTGTGATCGAAGGGGGTTGAGTGGCGCCGCACATCAAATCATCAGGGATTACTCCTAGGTAACACCTGTGCGGGAAATGGATGGCGAAGGGACGTACGCAGGAAACTTGTTCAGACAAGCCACGTTCCGCTTCGCATTAGATGCCGTTGCGGCAGTTCGCGCTCCTCATGCCATGCCTGCACCGAGCGCGGACGTACCCGGTAGAAGGCATACCCGGCGGAGTCAACGCGTGGATCCCAGCCCGTCTTCGCGTGGAACGCCTCGGCCGCCCGGACCGGCACCTCCTCGCAGTCGTGGACGTCCACGTCGCCGTCGATGAGGACGACGTCGCGGGTGTCGCCGAAGGCCAGCCGCGTCCGGCGGCCGGTCCGGAGGTTGCGGCCCGTGGGGTTGCCCGGGCGCGTGGCCATCCAGAGCGCCTCGCCGTCCCAGACGAACCACAGCGCGACCAGGCACGGCACTCCGTCGGCGTCCGCCGAGGCCACCCAGATGTCCGTCTCCCGCTCCAGCCGGTCCAGAACGTCCCGCTTGCGGCGCTCGGGGCTGCGCGGCGTCTCCATGATCGTCATGCCCGGAACGCTAGTCGCCGACCGCCCGTCGCACCTCGGGCGGCAGACGTAGGACCGTGGTCCCGGTCATGACTGGCGCCGTCGACGTTTTACGTATAACCTCTCCCGTCAACCGACTGCCCCGGAAGGTCCCGATGAGCCGCATTGCCCTGGTCACCCTCGTCGTCGACGACTACGACGAGGCGATCCGCTTCTACACGGAGGCCCTCGGCTTCCGGCTCGTCGAGGACACCGCGCGCCCGGACGGCTCCCGCTGGGTCGTCGTCCAGTCCGGCGACCAGGGCACCGCACTGCTGCTGGCCCGCGCCAAGGGCGAGGACCAGCGTGCCCGGGTCGGTGACCAGACCGGTGGGCGCGTCGGGTTCTTCCTGCACACCGACGACTTCGCCCGCGACCACGCCCGGATGCTCGCCGCGGGCGTGACCTTCCTGGAGGAGCCCCGGCACGAGCCGTACGGCTCGGTCGCCGTCTTCCAGGATCTGTACGGCAACCGCTGGGACCTGCTGCAGCCGACCGGCTGAGCCGCCTCCCGCCCCTTCGAACCGCTCCGATCGAGAAAAGACCACGCCATGACCGCTACGCGCGTAGACGCCGAAGTGATCCGCCGCCTTCCCAAGGCCGTCCTGCACGACCATCTCGACGGCGGCCTGCGCCCCGCCACCGTGGTGGAGCTCGCGGAAGCGGTCGGCCACACCCTGCCCACCACCGACCCGGACGAGCTCGCCGCCTGGTACTTCGACGCCGCGAACTCCGGCGACCTGGTCCGCTACATCGCCACCTTCGAGCACACCCTCGCCGTGATGCAGAGCCGCGAGGGCCTGCTGCGCACCGCCGAGGAGTACGTCCTCGACCTGGCCGCCGACGGTGTCGTCTACGGGGAGGTGCGCTACGCACCCGAGCTGAACACCAACGGCGGGCTGACCCTGGCCGAGGTCGTCGAGACCGTCCAGGAGGGCCTCGCGGCCGGCATGGCGAAGGCCGCGGCCGCCGGCACCCCGGTGCGCGTCGGCACCCTGCTGTGCGGCATGCGGATGTTCGACCGGGTGCGCGAGGCCGCCGACCTGGCCGTCGCCTTCCGGGACGCCGGTGTCGTCGGCTTCGACATCGCCGGTGCCGAGGCAGGCTTCCCCGCCGCCGACCATCTCGACGCCTTCGAGCACCTGCGTCGCGAGAATGTGCCGTTCACCATCCACGCCGGCGAGGCCGACGGCCTGTCCAGCATCCACCAGGCCCTCCAGATCTGCGGCGCCCAGCGCATAGGCCACGGCGTGCGCATCACCGACGACATCGTGGACGGCAAGCTCGGCCGCCTGGCCGGCTGGGTGCGCGACCGGCGTATCGCGCTGGAGATGTGCCCGACCTCCAACCTCCAGACCGGCGCCGCCACAGCCATAGCCGAGCACCCGATCACTGCGCTGAAGGACCTCGGCTTCCGCGTTACCCTCAACACCGACAACCGTCTGGTGTCGGGGACGACGATCACGCGCGAGATGTCCCTGCTGGTCGAGGAGGCCGGCTGGACGGTCGAGGACCTGCGCACGGTCACGGTGAACGCCCTGAAGAGCGCGTTCATCCCGTTCGACGAGCGCAAGGCCCTGATCGAGGACGTCGTGCTGCCGGGCTACGCGGCCGAGCTGTGAAGCGGCTCGCGGGCCGGTGCTAGGTCGTGTCCGCAAAGTCCCGTCGTCCGCCCGGAGGGCGGGCCCCGCGGCGTCTGGTGCGTGCTCTCGGCGTGCCGGGCGGAGCCCCTTGTACTGGATGTACTCGGGGCTTTGCCCGGTGCGGCGAGTGGGGGCACCTCCCACGCCCTTAAGGCAGTGGGGGAGCGTGCCAGGCGTCGTGGGGCAGGCGGGACTTTGCGGACACGGCCTAGGAGACCAGCCCGCGGACATAGGCGGCCTGTCCGATGTGCTGGAGATCGTCGGACAGGACGCTGACCAGCCGTACGCCGAGCGTGACCGGCGGATCCCAGCGTTCGTCCACGATGCGCTCCAGATCCTTGGCGGCCACCTCGCGCAGCGCCCCCAGCGTCCGGGCGTGCACGGCGTCGTAATAGCCGGTCAGCAGCTCACCGGAGTCGACCCGCACCTTGGCGACCTTCGCCGGGGTATGGCCGTAGCCGGTGTCGTGGCGCGGCAGGTCGAGCCCGAAGGTCTTCTGCCAGCCATCGGTCAGCCACACCTGGTCGAGCTCGAAGGCATCGGCGATGTGATCGTCCTGGACCCGGGTGAGATGCCAGACGAGCCAGGCGATGGAGTTGGCGTCGGCGGACGGGCGGGCGTGCAGGGCGTCGGGGTCGAGGCCCTCGACGGCGGCGTGGACTTCTTCCTGGATGCGGTTGAAACCGTCGATGAGGATGTCCTTGGCATGCATGGTTCCACCATCGCGCACCCGTCCGTCAGGCGCCTTCGGTTTCCAGCAGAGCCATGAGCGCCCGGGCCGCCGGGCTCGTGGCCTGAGCCGGCGGCAGCAGGGCGACCGTCTCGTAGACCGTCTCGCCGGTGCCCTTCACCGGCAGCGCGGTCAGGGCCGGCCGCTTGTGCCGGAAGTGGCGCGGTACGACGGCGATGCCGAGGTTCTCGTCCACCAGGTCGAGCAGACTGTGCACGTCGTTGACCTCAAGGGACACCGTCCGCCGTACGCCCGCGGCGGCGAACACCGCGTCGGTCGCCCGGCGCGGGCCCCAGTCCGGGTGGAAGTCGACGAAGACCTCCCCGCCCAGCTCCTCCGGGGTGACCGCGGCCCCGGCGGTCGCGAGCCGGTGACTCGGATGGCACAGCACGGTCATCGGCTCGCTGGTCAGCGGTACGACGCGCAACTGGTCGGTGTCCTCCTGCGCGGTCCGCACGGCGAAGGCCAGATCGAGGCGCCCGGCCGCGACCTCGTCCGCCAGCGCGCCCGAACCGGCCTGCCGCAGACAGATCTCCACGTCGGGATGCTCCCGCCGGAAGGCCGCCAGCAGCCCCGCCACATGCACCCCGGCGATGCACTGCTCCGACCCGAGCGCCAGCATCCCGCGCAGCACGCCCTGCACCGCGGCCACCGCCTCATGGGCGGCCCGCACCTGCGCCAGGATCCGCTCCGCCTCGCACAGCAGGGCCCGGCCCGCCGGAGTGAGCGTCACCCTGCGGGTCGTGCGCACGAACAGCGGGGTCTGCAACTCCCGCTCCAGTGCCCGGATCGAGGCCGACAGGCCCGACTGGGACACGAGCAGGCGCTCGGCCGCCCGGGTGAAGTGCTGGTCCTCGGCGACCGCCACGAAGTGCTGGAGATGGCGCAGTTCCATGATTGAGCAGCGTAGCCGCTGAATCCCATCTGATTTACCTGTTGGACCACTGCCCGCAGGTCGCGACAGCATGGACGGCGACTGGAATGCCGGCTCTGCGGAGCCTTCCTTCGTGTGCCAACCCCTCTGGAGTCGCGTTGTACACCGCACACCCCGACCGCTACGCGGACATGCCCTACCGGCGCACCGGACGCAGCGGCCTCAAGCTCCCCGCGCTGTCCCTCGGACTGTGGCACAACTTCGGTCCGGACCGCCCGGTCGAGACCCAGCGGGCCATCCTGCGCCGCGCCTTCGACCTCGGCGTCACCCACTTCGACCTGGCCAACAACTACGGCCCGCCGCCCGGCGCCGCCGAGTCGGCGTTCGGCGAGGCCCTGAAGTCGGACTTCGCGCCGTACCGCGACGAGCTGATCATCTCCACCAAGGCCGGCTATCTGATGTGGCCCGGCCCGTACGGCGAGTGGGGCTCGCGCAAGTACCTGCTGTCCTCGCTCGACCAGAGCCTGACGCGGATGGGCCTGGACTACGTCGACATCTTCTACTCGCACCGCCCCGACCCGGACACTCCGCTGGAGGAGACGATGGGCGCCCTGCACTCGGCGGTGCAGCAGGGCAAGGCGCTGTACGTCGGAGTCTCCAACTACTCGGCCGAGCAGACCCGTGAGGCCGCCCGCATCCTGGGCGAGCTGGGCACCCCGCTGCTCATCCACCAGCCGCGCTACTCGATGCTCGACCGTCGCCCCGAGGACGAGGGCCTGCTCGACGCCCTGGACGAACTCCAGGTCGGCTCCATCGTCTTCTCCCCGCTGGAGCAGGGCCTGCTGACCGGCCGCTACCTCAACGGCATCCCGGAGGACTCGCGGGCCGCGAGCGACAGCCCGTTCCTGAACTCAGACGCGGTCACCGAGGACCTGGTCGGCAGGCTGCGCGCCCTCGACGACATCGCCAAGTCCCGCGGGCAGACGCTGGCCCAGCTGGCCCTGGCGTGGGTCCTGCGCGGCGGCCGGGTGACCTCCGCGCTGGTCGGCGCGAGCAGCGCCCGGCAGATCGAGGACAGCGTCGCCGCGGCCGGCAACCTGGACTTCGAGGCGGAGGAGCTTGCCCGGATCGACGCGGTGATCAAGGGCTGAGCCGCTCGACCAGGTGAACGGTCACGGAGTCGCCCTCCTGCTTCCCGATGGCCTTGCGCACATCGGCCTTGACGGGGAGCTTGTGGGTGCCGTCTCCGAGGGCCATGAACGAACTCCGGAACGGATGTCCGTCGATCGTCCCGCGGATCTTGACCAGTCCGCGGGTGCCGAAGAAGTCGACGGACTCCGGCCATACGACATAGGTCCAGCCGCCCTTGCTCGGGCTCTTGCGCAGGACGGCGGTGAATTCCGCGTCCACGTGCGCGCTCGTGGTCATGATGTTCTCCGTTCGCGGCGGTCTCTCCGGCTTTCACTGGCACAGACCGCCGCGAGGCGCGGAACTCATCGCTCACGCTTCGGCGGGCACCCGGTCCAGGAAGCCGAGGACGGCCGTGATCCGTCCCTCGCCGTCCAGCGTGATCACGTCGGACCCGGCCACCGGCGCCGAGCCGTCGACCTCGTTCACCAGCTCCCAGGAGAAGCGCGCCGTGTCGTGATGACCGTCCGCGGTGCCGGTGAGCCGGAAGGCGAATCCCGGGAACTGCTCATGGGCGGCCGCTATCACCGCCGCGATCTGCGCATGACCGCCGACGTCCGCGAGCGGGTCGGTGTAGGTGCCGTTCTCGGCCCAGGCGGCGGCGACCGCCTTCGCCAGGCTTTCCGGTTCGCGGGAATTCCAGGCCTCGAAGTAGCGGGCGACGGCGCTCTCGTAGCGATCGGTGTTCGCGGGCATGGGCGATCAGCCTCCATCGAGGTCGTAACTGCTGCTGCGGATCCGGATCCCGTCTCGCGGCGACCCGGTACCGCAACGATGCCCGCCCGCGCCCGAAAGCTCGATTACGCCCGAGGTAATGCCCGCCGACCACGCCATTGACGTGTACTCGCCTTATTTCGGCCAACGATTCCTGTGAATATGCCAGGAGAGTGGCCGGAAAGTCATGGTGACAGTGTTTCAGTAGTGAACATACTCAACTACGAGGGTGCCTCACATGGGGCGACGGCTCCCTCACGCACCGCTCATGAGCCGCACGGAAAGCGAGGTCCGCCGACAGGCGAACACGGCACCACGGGGGAGGCTACGTGCACGACGAGTTCCTTTGCCATGTCACCGCGTACGGCGTCTGCGGCGGGCGGCGCATCGGAGTACCCCTCGGGACCTACCGGGCACCCACCCTGGCCCTCGCCCTGTGGTGGTTGCGGGACCGGGCGTCGTGGATCGCCGAGCGATTAGATCCGCGACCGGAGGCCGAGCACTTCCCCCCGAGGGCGCTCGTTCCGGTCGCCGACACCGTGCCCGACGTCCCCGCCGTACTGCGCACATGGTGCGGTGACGTCGGCCAGCAGGAGCTGGTCGCCGACGAGTTGGCGGCCGGACGGCTGGTGCGCATCGCCGTGAGCGACGAGACCACCGAGTACGAACTGCTCGCCGAGTCGGTGGACGCGTTGCGCATGCAGCGGACCATCCCGGCACTGGTCGTACCGGTCGCCTGAGCCCCGTGCCGGTCTTCGAGGCGGGCGAGACGGACGGCGTCCTGTACACCCTCGACTACGTGGCCTCCGAGCAGATCTCCGGTAAGCCGGCCGACGACGAACGTCTGGCCGAACTGGCCGTCCGGCCGTCCGCCGTTCCGTCGCGACGAGGACATCGCGCTTCTGTGGGCCCACCAGTACGACGCGCCGCCGCCCCTGACCGAGGCGCGCCCGGACCCGCCCCGCCCGTCCGCCGACGGAGGTCGACCCGGAGGTCGCAGCACTGCGGAAGGCGTCCGCGAGGGAGGTATCGCGGGACGCACCGTAGGAGTCCGCGAGGAACGCGCCGCAGCCGCCGCCCCGCTGGGCCGAGGGGGTCTTCCGCCGGTGAACCGCACCCCCTCAGCGGCCCGCGGCGGACGGCGCCACCACCTCGCCCCGGTGCCGTACCCGCCGTGCCAGCAGCCCGCCGAGGAAGCCGGTGACCAGCCCCCACAGCAGCGCCAGTCCGAGGGCCGTCCACACCTCGGGCCGCAGGAACAGCTCGCCGCCCAGATCCCCGCCCAGGTCGCCGATGCCGAGGACCGACAGGCCGTAGTGCGCGGAGATCCGGCCGACGAGGCAGATCATCAGCACCGTGAGCGCCAATGCCAACGCCATGTGCACGGCATGCTGCCAGGCCCGCATCCGGGCCGGCGAGCGCCTCGCCATCACGAACGCGGCGGCCAGCAGCAGCACCGCGTCGACGCCGACCAGCCACCACACCCGCCCGTCGTGCTCGGCGAGCGTGCCCAGATTCAGTTCGGCCATGTCCTTGCCGCGCAGCACTTCGTCGAGCACATGTGGCATGGGCAGCCCGAACGGCCCGTCCACCCTGCCGTTCCAGGTCGCGCCGAGCCCGATCGTCAGGGCGAGCCACACCAGGTTCGGCAGCCCGAGCAGGATCACCGCGAAGGTCTCGGCCGCTTGTCCCCGCGTCGCCGCGACGACCAGGCCGATGACGACTCCCAGCCCGACGTAAGCGAGCAACAGCACCACCATGGCGTACGCGGCCGGCCGTACCGACTCCTGGAAGCGCAGCAGCCGCCCCGGCAACGGGGCCCGGCGCGAGACCAGCAGGGCCAGCACCAGCACGCCCGCCAGCCACAGCAGTCCGAAGAACAGGGTCGCCGGGACGTCCGTGGTGAAGCTGACCTCTGGTGAGATGCCGAACAGGTCGCCGAGGTCGCCCAGCGCGTCCTGCCCGAGGTCGCCGAGGGAGAGGGAGAAGGTCTGGCGGGCGGAGAAGGCCAGCGCCAGCACCGCGGTCAGCCACAGTACGGCGATCCTCCCGGCCCACCCCGCCAGCTCCCCGACGCCGGCGACGGCCCGGTGCCGCAGCGGCCACAGGAAACCGGCGGCCAGCACGAGAGCGCCGGTGAGCGTGACGGAGAGCGGTATCACGGTCAGCCCGGCATCGGACTCGGCCAGCCCTCCGGCGCTCCCCGAGAGCTCGACCGTGCCGCCGACGGCCGTGACCACGGTCGCCGCGGCGACCCGAGGGAACGCTCCGTCCGGGAGGTCCGCCGCCCCGGCCGCCCACAGCCCGAGCGAGGCGACCACCCCCATCGCGACCACCCCGGCCAGTACCACCGCGACGGCCCGCACCCAGCCATGGGCGGCCAAGGCCGGACGGGACGGGGGCGGCGCGCTCACCCTGCCCACGCTAAGCAGCACCCTCGCGCCGCGCCCGCCGGGAGGGCCGTCTGCACGAGTCCCGCGTCGGGAAGAAGCCCCCCCATGCCGGGTCCCTCCCAACCGCCCTCCACCCCGCCTTCGCCGCCCGTCCAGCGATGGCGGCGGCCCGCCGAGAGCGATCTTCGGCATCGAGAACGAGGCGCTCATGCCGGTCGCCCGCGTCGAGGCCTCCGCCGTCCCCGCCTACCCGCGCCCGCTCACCCTGGCCCCGCTGCTGCCCGAGTCACCCGGGAGGCCCGCCCCGCCGCCCCGGACGAGGACACGGCCACCACGTCACACGCGGCCCCACCGACTCCGCACCCCGGTCGTCGCCGCTGTGACGTACAGCGCCACCTGCACTGTGACTGCACTGCGCGGCTCTGGGTAACAGGACTGGTGCAGCAGCATCCGGCCAGTGCCGGCTTCCGAGAGAGAAACGCATGATCGAGCACGCGGACGGGGCAGTGATTCCTACTGGTTTCGACGTTCCCGTGGAACCACTGAGGCGGGCAGCGCACTACAGCGGTGAACCGGGATGCATCGCCGAGGCGCGGTCCTTCGCCGCGCTGTTCCTGGGCCGGCTCAGGACCGAGTGGTGCGCCACGATCGGCGAGCCCGCCCAGGACAAGGTGCTCCTGGTGGTCAGCGAACTGGTGACCAACGCGGACCGGCACAGCAACGGCCCGTACATCCTGGACCTGGAGGGCACGGACGACGCGGTGACGGTCTGCGTGTACGACAGCAGCTCCGCCCTGCCCCGCCGCTATCCCAAGGATCCGGAGCGGGTCGGCCGGCACGGCCTGGAGATCGTGCACGCGCTCGCGGCGGAGGTCGCCGTCGAGCGTGTACCGGTCGGCAAGCGGGTGCGGGCCGTGATGCGGCTGGCCGACGAGTGACGGCCGCGGCCGGAAATCCCGTGGCGGTCCGGATGCCGACCGTCCGCGCGGCGAACTCGCGACGCCCGTCGGCTGTCTGAGCGACCAACGCCTGACGTTCGACGAACCGCTCGCGCTGCGTGCACTGCTGAGCCCCATGACGGATCGACGGCCGGGAAGGGCAACGGCCGCGATTTCCCCCAGGGCGGAATGCCTATGCCTTCCCCTCAGGCCCGGCGCTCCTAGGCTGAGAAGGTGAGCGAACAAGCGCCGAACGAAGCCCGCGTCATTCCCCTGCGCCCGCCGGCCGGCCACCCGTCGGCCGCCCGCCCGGGAACGACCCGCCCCCCGTCCGCACGCCCTGCCACCGCCGCACCACAGGCCCCCGCTCCCGCCGCCGCGCCCAAGGAACCCCTCTGGCGCGACCTGATCGGCGACGTCCTGCGCCGCGAACGCCTCGCCCAGGAGCGCACACTCAAGGACGTGGCCGACGCGGCGCGGATCTCCATGCCGTATCTCTCGGAGGTGGAACGCGGCCGCAAGGAGGCCTCCTCGGAGGTTCTCGCGGCCGCCGCCCACGCCCTCGGGCTCGGACTCGGCGACCTGCTGTCGCTGGCGCAGGGCGAGCTCGTCCGGGTCACCAGCCGCCGGGTGCCGAGCGGCAGCCGCGGCAGGGCGGGTTCGTCGTACGACGGGCTGTGCCTGGCGGCATGAGGTCGTGCCGGCGCCTCAGACCCGCACGAGGCGCCGGCTCACCACCTCGTCGGCCAGGCCGTACGCCACGGCCTCCTCGGCGGTGAACACCTTGTCGCGGTCCATGTCGGCGCGCAGGGTCGCGATGTCGTGGTGTGTGTGCCGGGCCAGCACCTCCTCGACCTGCGAGCGGATCCGGACCATCTCCTTGGCCTGCAGGGCGAGATCGGACACCATGCCCCGGCTGCCGCCCGTGGCGGGCTGACCGAGCAGCACGCGCGCGTGCTCCAGCACGAACCGCCGCCCCGGATCCCCGCCCGCCAGCAGCACGGCGGCCGTCGACGCCGCCTGCCCCACACAGAACGTGGAGATCGGCGCCTGCACGTACGTCATCGTGTCGTAGATCGCCATAAGCGAAGTGAACGATCCGCCGGGGGAGTTGATGTAGATCGCGATCTCGTTCTCCGGAGCCGAGGACTCCAGATGGAGAAGCTGCGCGATGACGACATTGGCCACGCCGTCGTCGATCTCGGTGCCGAGGAAGATGATCCGCTCCGACAGCAGCCGGCTGAACACGTCGGAGGAGCGCTCCCCGTGCGCGGTCCGCTCGACGACGTACGGAATCGTGTAGTTGCCCATGTCAGAGCCCCATCCGTCGCTTCGAGGCGGCCGGGCGGACGTCCGCGAGGGACTCCACGACCCGGTCCACCAGGCCGTACTCCGTGGCCTCCTCGGCCGTGAACCAGCGATCGCGGTCACCGTCCCGGGAGATGGTCTCCGGGCTCTGGCCGGTGTGCTCGGCGGTGATCCGCTCGATGGTCTTCTTCGTGAACTCCAGGTTCTCCGCTTGGATCTCGATGTCCGCGGTGGTGCCGCCGATGCCCGCCGACGGCTGGTGCATCATGATCCGCGCGTTCGGCAGCGTGTACCGTTTGCCCGCGGTGCCGACACTCAGCAGGAACTGGCCCATGCTGGCCGCGAATCCCATGGCGAGGGTGGCGACGTCGTTCGGGATCAGCCGCATCGTGTCGTAGATGGCCAGCCCCGCGTGCACCGAGCCCCCCGGGCTGTTGATGTACAGGCTGATGTCGGTGCGCGGGTCCTCCGCCGACAGCAGGAGCAGCTGGGCGCAGACCCGGTTGGCGGAGGCCTCGGTGACCTCGGTGCCCAGCAACACGATGCGCTGGCCGAGCAGTTGGGCGGCGAGATGGTCGTCGAAGCGGGTCGGCGGCGCGTCGCCCTCCTCGGCGCGGGGCGCGAGCGCGGCGAGTGGAGTCATCGGGTCTCCTCTTGGTGGTGGGATGCCGTCGACTCCACTGTTGACCTCGGACGAGGCCGAACGCCGGATTCTCTGCCCGTGGCAGATCAGCTGACGGCAGAGCCCTTCTCGCGCAGTTGCCGGAAGAACGCCCGCACGTCGCCCACCAGCAGGTCCGGCTCCTCCATCGCCGCGAAGTGGCCGCCTCGGTCGAGCTCCGTCCAGCGCACGATGTTCTCCGTCCGCCCCGCCTTGTGGCGCAGGGGGATCTGCGGATCGCCGGGGAAGGAGGCCACCGCGGTCGGGGCCGTCGAGGGCTCGTGCGGGGCGGCGACCCGGTCACCCTTGGCGTGGGCGCGCTCGTAGTAGACCCGGGCGGACGAACCCGCCGTGCCCGTCAGCCAGTACAGCATCACGTTCGTGAGCATCAGGTCCCGGTCGACGGCCTCCTCGGGCAGTCGCTCGGAGTCCGTCCACTCCTGGAACTTCTCGACGATCCAGGCGAGTTGGCCGACCGGCGAGTCCGTGAGCGCGTACGACAGGGTCTGCGGCCGGGTGGACTGCACGTGGAAGTAGCCCGTCCCGTCCCGGAACCATGCCGCCCACCTGCGCCAGGAGGTGAGCGTCCGCTCACGCTCCGCGGGGCTCAGCGCCTGAAGTTCCGCGGGGGTCGGCTCGGTGGCCGCCTGCGCGCCGGGCAGCAGGTTGAGGTGGATGCCGATCACCCGGTCGGGGTGGACGCGGCCCAGCTCGCGCGAGATGGCCGCACCCCAGTCGCCGCCCTGGGCGCCGAACCGCTCGTAGCCGAGGCGCGTCATCAGCTCGACCCACGCGTCGGCGATCCGGCGTGCCTCCCAGCCGGTCTCCCGGGTGGGCCCGGAGAACCCGAAACCGGGAATGCTCGGCAGCACCACATGGAAGGCGTCGGCGGGATCGCCGCCGTGTGCGGCGGGGTCCGTCAGCGGACCGACGATGTCCAGGAATTCGACGATCGACCCCGGCCAGCCGTGCGTGACGATCAATGGCGTGGCGTCGGGCTCGGGGGAGCGGATGTGCGCGAAATGCACATGCGCGCCGTCGATCTCGGTAGTGAACTGCGGCCACTCGTTCAGCCGTGCCTCCGCCGCCCGCCAGTCGTACTCGTGCCGCCAGTAGCGCACCAGCTCGCGCAGGTAGTCCGACGGTACGCCGTACGCCCATCCCACCCCGGGCAGCTCGTCGGGCCACCTGATCCGGTCGAGCCGGCCGTGCAGGTCGTCGAGGTCGCTCTGCGGGATGTCGATGCGGAAGGGGTGGATGCCGCTGTCGGCGGGCGAGGACGTCATGACCGCGATGCTAGTTCCGACCGGTGTAACGGCCACCTGGATTATTCGGCGCTGCGACCGATGAGTTCCGGGGCGAGGATCGGTCGACACCGATGACAGCGGATCCACGCTCCAGGAGGTAGTCATGGCAAGCGAAGGTTTCACCACGTGTCTCTGGTTCGACGGCCAGGCGGAGGAAGCCGCCCACTTCTATGTCTCCGTCTTCAAGAACTCCAGCGTCGGCAAGGTCGCGCGCTACCCCGAGGGTGCGATGCAGCCCGCCGGCAGCGTGATGACCGTCGAGTTCACGGCCAACGGCCAGAAGTTCCTCGCTCTGAACGGTGGGCCCCAGTTCAAGTTCACCGAGGCGACCTCCTTCATGATCTTCTGCGAGAACCAGGAGGAGATCGACCACTACTGGGCCAAGCTCACCGAGAACGGCGGCGAGCCCGGCCCGTGCGGCTGGCTCAAGGACAGGTACGGCGTGTCCTGGCAGGTCGTCCCGGACCGCCTCGACGAGATGGTGACCGACCCCGACCCGGCGAAGGCCGCCCGCGTGACCAAGGCGTTCATGGCGATGCACAAGTTCGACATCGCGGCCCTGGAGAAGGCGTACGCCGGGGAGTGAGCCCCGTCAGCCCCGTCAGCCCCGTCTTACGGGTTCTCGCGGATCACCCGGGTGATCTCCAGGGCGATCCGCTGGATGCCGGGGGAGCGGACCGGGCACGGCTTGGGCGTGGAGGTGGTCGGCGCGAGACAGAAGTGCAGGTAGTCGTCGTCGCGGTGGAGGGCCGTCCGGTCGCGGCCCGGCTGGGTGCAGTACTCGGTGTGCGCGTGCTCGTACGCCGTGCACGGCAGGTACTGGACCCAGGCATAGCGGGCCCCCGCCCCGCTCACCGCCCTGCCCGCGTCGGCGACCAGGTCGCCGGAGGCGGCGGCCCGCTCCTCGTACAGGTCGTTGACGCGTCGGACCCGGTCGGGAGTGATCGGGTCCGGGCCCTGGAGCACCCAGACGATCCGCGCGTCGCCGGCGCCGGCGATCTGGTCGGAGAGCCGCTTGAGGTCGGCCGCGTACCGCGCGAAGTACCGCTCCGGAGAGGCGTCATGGGTGATCCCGTCCATGCACGGCGTGTAACCCCACGCGTTGCCCCAGAACTGGAGTACCACGAAGTCGGGGCGCAGTCTGCGCACGAGGGTTGCCGCCTTCTCCGCGTCCGGGACGAGGGACCGCTTGCCCGTGCCCTCCACGTAGTCGCACAGGGTCGTGCCCGAGTACGGGGCGCTCGTGAACGTCGCCCGCAGCTCGCGGCGCAGCTCCTGCCCGAGCACGTTCTGGGCCTCCATCGCGAGCGAGTCGCCGAGATACAGCACGGTGGGTGCCGTCGCGGGCCGGGGACTGCGCGAGGCGGGCGCCTGCTGTTGCGTGGTGACGGAGGCGCGGGGCACTTCCGGAGGCGGCGCGGCCTGAGGCCCCGACGCCGGATCGCCGCACGCGCCGAGCAGCACGGCGGCCAGCAGCACCCCCACGATCCACGGCTTGCGCATACGGCGACTCCTGCCCCGGACACCGAAAACGGCTCCCCAGGCAAGCACGGCCGGGCGCAAGGGGGAAGACACGCGTCGGCCACGGAACACCCGCGGCCGACGTGTGCCTGACGGTCGCTCAGACGCGGTCCGCCGCGATCAGCAGATACTGGAAGCTGCCGTTGCGGTAGGCGTTCAGGAACGTGTCCTCGATGCCCGTCACCAGGTGATCGGCCTCGCGGCGCAACTCCCAGTAGGGGATGGTCGCCTCGGTCAGGTCCTCCACATGGACCGGGACGAGCCGGTTGCGGGCCATGGCGCGGAAGTACTCCGAACGCGGATGGATGTCGCAGATGTAGTGGGCGTTGATGAGCGACACCTCCCGCGAGGCACGCCCGTAGGTGTCGTTGTAGCAGCCGGTGATCACCACATAGCGGCCGCCCCGGCGCAGCAGCCGGGCATGCTCGGCGAACAGCAGGTCCAACTCGACGTACATGGTGGACTCGTTGTTCCAGGAGGCGGCGTACGCCCCGGAGGCCAGCCCGGTGTCCAGCATGTTGCGGTGGTGGTAGCGCACCCGGTCGTCGATGCCCCGCTTGCGCGCCTGCGCGTTCGCGAACTCGGCCTGCTTCTCGGAGATGGTGACCCCGTCGGCGTGGCAGCCGTGGCGCAGATGCGCCACCACACTGCCGCCGCCGCGCCCGCAGCCGGCGTCGAAGACCCGGTCGGTGGGGGAGAGGGGACCGAGACGCTCGGCGAGGAGTTCGGCCTGGGCGTGCTCCAGCCGGTGCAGTTCGGCGGTGATGCGCTCACGGCGCAGCTCGGGATCGGGCTCGTCGAGCACGGAGCGGTCGGCGTTCCCGATGCCGTAGTGGTGGTGGTACAGGTCGTCGAGCTTTCCGAGTTCGAGGTTGACCGGGTTCTCCTCGGCGTTCCAGTAGTCCGCGACGCGGGTCTGGTACGTGGACTGGGCCGGCAGCGACACTGCGGCGGCGCCGGCTTCGGGGGCGATGGTCAACGGTGACTCCTCGCGTTGGTGCTTGTGACGTTCTGTCATTCGATCGCGCTCTACCAGTAGTTGGGCAGGTGATAGCGGTGGCTGTTGGTGGCGTGCCACTCGTGGTTCCCGGCCACCCAGTCGGACAGACCGCGGGCGTAGCGCTCGACGAGCGGTGAGGTGGGAGCGAGCAGGGCCGACTCCTCCTCGAACGCCTCCATGATCCGGTTGTGGATCTCGACGGCCTTCAGATAGGCGGCCTTCAGACCGCAGCGCTCGTTGGCGGCGATGACCTGCGGCAGGTTCAGATGGGTCGGGTCACTGGCCAGTTCCTTGGTGAAGGAGTACAGGTCGTTGACGATCGTGGTGGCGTTGCAGGCGAGCGCCGTGATGCGCTGGACCTCGGGGCGGGCGTACAGCGCCTCGGGCAGTTCGTAGCCGTCGACGGCGTCCACGATCGACAGACAGGGACGGAAGTTGTTGAACTGCCGCATCACCAGGTACTCCCACACTTGCGGGACGTACCGTGTCTCGCTCCAGGCCGCCTCCGCGAGATAGCCCAGATGCAGCCGGGCCAGATCGTGCACCAGCCGGTCGGTCTGGCTGGGCGTGGCGACGACGGAGTAGTCCTTGAGCGCCCAGTGGTACGAGCGCAGCGGACCGTCCCCCTGGACGCCGTGCGCCCACTGCTCCTGGAACTCCGGGGTGCCGTGGAACGGGTCGAGCGCCGACTGGGCCATGATCAGCCGTCCGCCGAGCCCGCTGCGGGAAGCGCCCCTGCCCTCGTCCTCCTCGCAGTAGCAGGAGTCGACGATGTTCTCGGCCAGCAGCAGCTCCCCGGCCACCGTCAGGCGTTCCAGGTCGGCCGCGGCCGGATGCTGGAGCACTACCGCCCGGCCGAACTGGAACCCCGAGAAGTCCCCCGACCAGGCCGGCGGGAACAGGTCGAGGCGGCGGGCCCAGTCCTCCAGCCTGCGGTCGACCTCCGCGACCTTCTCGGGGTCGGCGGGGGCGACCTGCCGGTACTTGAGCCCGGGGATCGCGCCGCCGCGCCGGGTCCGGAGGGTCCGGGCCAGGTTCGGCGGTCCGGGCAGGGACGGCGAGGAGGCCGTCGTACTCATCGGGTGCTCCAAGCGGTCACTCGGCCGTCCGGCCGATCTGGGCGTTCTCCAGGATCCCGACCGCGTCGGGCACGAGGATCGCCAGCGAGTAGTAGGCGGTGACGAGGTAGCGGATGATCGAGTTGGCGTCGATTCCCATGAACCGCACGTTCAGACCGGGCTGGTGCTCCTCGGGAATCCCGGTCTGGTACAGCCCGATGGCCCCCTGGTCGCCCTCTCCGGTGCGCAGCGCGATGATGCTGCTGGTGTGCTGCGGGCTGACCGGGATCTTGTTGCAGGGAAAAATCGGGACCCCGCGCCAGGCGGGGATCTCGTGCCCGTCGACGCTCGCCGTGCCGGGCACCAGGCCGCGCCGGTTGCACTGCCGGAAGAACGCCGCGATGGCCTTCGGATGGGCGATGAACAGCTTGGTCTTGCGGCGCATCGACAGCAGCTCGTCCATGTCGTCCGGCGTCGGCGGCCCGCTGAAGGTACTGATCCGCTGCCCGTAGTCGGCGCTGTGCAACAGCCCGAAGTCCCGGTTGTTGACCAGCTCCCACTCCTGGCGTTCGCGGATCTCCTCGATGGTCAGCCTCAGTTGCTGCTCGGTCTGGTTCATCGGGTTGTTGAAGAGGTCGGCGACCCGGGTGTGCACCCGCAGCACGGTCTGGGTCAGGGACAACTCGTACTCGCGCGGGGAGAGTTCGTAGTCGACGAAGCCGCCGCTGATGGTCGGCTCGCCGATGTGGCCCGCCTGCACGGGCACGTCGGCCTCGCCCTTGCGGTTCATCGGCAGGTTCTGGCGTTCGGCGTAGGCCTCCAGGTGCGCCGCGAGCGAGGGCACCCGGTCGGTGAGCTCCTGGACCACGGTCCAGGGCAGCACCAGCAGCACGCCCGCGGTCTCGGCGCGCACCGAGCTCAGCCACAGCGGGTCGGGCTGGCCGATGGCCTCGTCGCCGATCTGGTCGCCGTCGGTGACGACGCCGAGGATCTCCTCCTCGCCGTACTTGCCCTCGGTGAAGCGGGTGAAGCGGCCGTGCACGACGAGGTAGGCCTCCGTGACCGGCTGCCCGGCCCAGACCAGCACCTGGCCGGCCCGGACCTCGCGCACCCGGAAGCGGTTCGCGACCTCCTTGAGGACGTCGATGTCGGAGTAGCCGCGCAGCACCGGCAGTTCGGTGAGCGTCTGGGGGATGACCTTGATGTCGTCGGCGCCGTTCTGGTCGAACTGCACCCGGCCGCGCCCCACCCGGAGCTGAAGGCGCCGGTTGACGCGGTAGGTGCCGCCCTTGACGTCCACCCACGGCAGCATCTTCAGCAGCCATCGCGAGGAGATGGCCTGCATCTGGGGTTCGGACTTGGTGGTCGTCGCCAGCTGGCGCGCGGCCTCGGTGCTGAGACTGGTGAGCGGTCCGTCGGGGGCGGGGTCGTCGGCGGCGGGTCCGGTGACGCTCTCGGATACGGACACTTGTCCCTCCCTGGAGGGTGATCAGAGGTGAGCGGAGTGGTCGATGACGACGGCAGCCTCTGGGCGCGATGACGGCGTCCTCGTGGCACGGGTGGGTCGTACGCGCCGCAGGGACAAGCCAAACAGCGCCGGTGGTGGGCCCGGTACGGCGTGAAGGGGGCGGCTTCACCACCTGAGGTGCGCAAACCCTCCCTCGAAGCGGAGGGCGCACGGGCCCGTCCTTTCACGCCGGTTGCGATCACCGGGGACGGGCGGGCGCACGACGCGTGAGCACCGGCTCGCCCGTCCCGTCGGACGCCGGGGGAGCAGCAGGCTCAGGACAGGTCGTTCACCAGCACGGCCGCCCCGTCGAACCGGCCGGCCTTGAGATCCCGCAGCGCCTCGTCCGCCCGCGACAGGGGATATGTGTGTGTCGTGGCGTGCACATGGTGCTCGGCCGCGAGCGCGAGGAACTCACGGGCGTCCTCGCGCGTGTTGGAGGTGACGCTGAGCAGCCGCTTCTCGTAGAAGAGCTCGCTCTCGTACCTCAGCGCCGGAATGTCACTGAGGTGGATGCCCGCGACCGCCAGCGTTCCGCCCCGGTCGAGCGCCCGCAGCGCGATCGGCACCAGCTCACCGGCGGGCGCGAAGAGGATCGCGCTGTCCAGCGGCTCCGGCGGCATCTCGTGCGCGTCGCGCGCCGAGGCGGCACCCAGGTCGAGCGCCAGCTTCCGGGCGGCCGCCCCGCGCGTGAGGACGTGCACGGTGGCGCCCTCGGCCAGCGCCACTTGCGCGCACAGATGAGCGCTGCCGCCGAAGCCGTACAGCCCGAGCCGCCCGCCCGGCGGCAGCGCCGCCCGCCGCAGCGCGCGATAGCCGATGATCCCGGCGCACAGCAGCGGCGCGAGCGTCACATCGTCGAGGCCGCCCGGCAGCCGGTGGGCGAACGCGGCCGGCACGGTCGTGTACTCGGCGTACCCACCGTCGGTGTCCCAGCCGGTGTACGACGAGGCCGGGCACAGATTTTCCGCGCCCCGCACGCAGTAGCCGCACGTCCCGTCAGTCCGCCGCAGCCACGCCACCCCCACCCGCTCCCCGACGCCGAAGCCACGCACCGCCGACCCGAACCCCGCGACCTCCCCGACGACCTCGTGCCCCGGGGTCACGCCCGGCCGGCGCACCGGAAGATCGCCCTCGGCGACATGCAGATCCGTACGGCACACCCCGCACGCCCGCACCCGCACCAGCAGCTCGTCGTCCCCCGGCATCGGTACCGGTTTTGCGACCAGCCGCAGCGGCCCTGCCTCGACCGGCCCCGGCTCGACCACCGACCACGCGCGCATCGTTCCGTCCGCCATGCCGAGTCCCGTCCGTCGACCGGTCGCCCTCGCACCCCAGTCTGGAACGGAACCGGGCATTCGGCGCGCGACCCGTCCACCCGGTGACTAGCGTAAGAATCCGGACAACTCACCGAGCCGGGAGAGGGCCGCAGTCATGGCCGTGAAACCTGAGGGAACCCCCATCTGGGCCGACGCGATGTTCACCGACATCGAGCAGGCCAAGAGCTTCTACGGCGACGTCCTGGGCTGGACGTTCGGCGAGCAGGCGTCGGAGTACGGCAACTACACCCAGGCCTACGCGAACGGCAAGGCCGCCGCCGCGGTGGTCCCGCCCATGCCGGGCCAGGAGGGCCAGTCGCAGTGGTGCCTCTACTTCGCCTCCCCCGACGTCGACGCCACCGCCGCCAAGATCCGTGACAACGGTGGCGAGATCCTGATGGAGCCGATGGCGGTCGGCGAGTTCGGCAGCATGTGCCTGGCCCGCGAGCCCAGCGGCGCGGTCTTCGGCCTGTGGCAGGCCGGCACCCACGAGGGCTTCGAGGCGCCGCCGGAGCAGCCGGGCGCGTTCTGCTGGGGCGAGGTCTTCACGCGCGAGCCGGAGAAGCCGGACACCTTCTTCCCGGCGGTCTTCGGGTACAACGCGAAGCAGATGGAGGACGACGCCGTCGACTTCCGGATCTACTCGATCGGCGAGGACATGGCTCTCGGCCGGATGCAGATGACCGACGACTTCCCGCCCGAGGTCCCCTCCTACATCAACGTCTACTTCACGGTCGAGAACTGCGACGACGCCGTGGCCCGCGCCACCAAGCAAGGCGGCGTGCTGCGCTTCGGCCCGATGACCTCTCCGTTCGGCCGGTTCGCGGCGCTCAGCGACCCGCAGGGCGCGAACTTCTCGGTGATCGACGTCACCACGACCGAGGGGGACATGCCGAAGACGACGGACGTGTAGCGCACCTGCGACCGGACGGCCCGCCGGCCCATGGCATGATCGGGCACATGCGTGAACGTGTGGTGGCCGCGTGCGACGGGGCTTCGAAGGGAAACCCCGGGCCGGCGGGCTGGGCCTGGGTCGTCGCCGACGAGACTCAGACCCCGGCCCACTGGGAGGCGGGTCCGCTCGGCAGGGCCACCAACAACGTCGCGGAACTCACCGCCCTTGAGCGCCTGCTCACCGCCACCGACCCCGGTGTACCGCTGGAGATCCGCATGGACTCGCAGTACGCCATGAAGGCCGTCACCACCTGGCTGCCGGGCTGGAAGCGCAACGGCTGGAAGACATCCGCCGGCAAGCCGGTCGCCAACCAGGACCTCGTCGTACGCATCGACGAACTGCTGGACGGCCGCACGGTCGAGTTCCGCTACGTCCCCGCCCACCAGGTCGACGGCGATCCGCTGAACGACTTCGCCGACCGCGCCGCCAGTCAGGCGGCCATCGTGCAGGAGTCCGCGGGCAGCGAGCTCGGTTCACCGGCGCCGCCGCCCTCCCCGGACACCCCGCAGAGCAAGGCACCGCGCCGCAAGGCGACGGCGTCCCGGAAGAACGGCACCTCCTCGCGCACCATCAAGGCCAAGTTCCCCGGCCGCTGCGTCTGCGGTCGCGGCTACGCGGCGGGAGAGCCCATCGCCAAGAACGCCCAGGGCTGGGGCCACCCGGAGTGCCGTACCGCCGAGGCCTGACCGACGGGCGGGCGGTGGATCAGGCCGCGTCGAACGTGTAGTGCGCGGTGTGATCCAGCAGATCGGCCGGGCGTACGTCGTTCCACGGCTTCATCGTGTCGTTGAGGTCGATCACGTTCGGTGTCCCGGCGGCCGGCACATAGCGGGAGCCGGGGTGCCGCCGCTGCCAGTCCGCCCACAGCTTGTCGATGTAGGCGTGGTGCAGCCAGAACACCGGGTCGTTGGGCGACGCGCCGGTCGCCATCTGGCCGCCGACCCAGACATGGACCCGGTTGTGCAGATTGACGCCGCGCCAGCCTTCGAGGTGGTTGCGGAAGCCGTCCGAGCCGCTGTTCCAGGGCGCCATGTCGTACGTCGGCATGGCCAGCACGGACTCCACCTCGGCCGGGGTCGGCAGCTCCCTTACGGCGGTGCCGAGGGAGCGGCGCAGAAACGTACGGCCGTCGACGCGCACATTGATCGGCCAGTTGCCGGTCGACGCCGCGAACGGCCCGTCCATCACCTGCCCGTCGCGGCTGCGCCCGGTGCCGCCGAGGAAGTCGGGCGCCCACAGCGAGGACCGTATCGAGCGGTCGGTGCTCCAGTCCCAGTACGGCAGCGCGACCGAGGCGTCCACCTCCTGCAACGCGCCCTCGAAGTCGAGCAGGAATCTGCGGTGCCAGGGCAGGAACGACGGTGAACGATGGCCGGTGCGCTCGCCGTTGTCGGTGTCGCCGACGATGAAGGCGTTGTGCGTGGTGACGAAGGTGTCGTAGCGGCCGTTGCGCTTCAACTCCAGGAGGGCGGCGACGAATCGGCGCTTCTCGTCGGCGGTCAGGGCGGCCTGGTTCTTGCGGACGGTCATGTTCGGAGGTGCTCCAAGGTGCGGGTGCGGCTGATCAGTTGGCGGGGAAGGGCAGGAGCGCGGCGCCCTGGAGCTCGTCCACGGCGGCGCGGGCGGCGGCGCGCGGGGTGGGCACCGGGTCGTAGTGGCTGACGACGCTGATCCAGCTGCCGTCGGCGTTGCGCATCACATGCAGCTCGACCCCGTCGACGAACACGGCGTAGCCGCCGCCGTGATGCTCGTGGCCGCCGCCCGAGGCCGGCCGGCCCTGTATCCGGCGGCCCTTGTAGACCTCGTCGAAGGACGTCGGCGAGTGGTGGTCGTGCCCCGAGGCGGACGCCGTGGGGGCGAGGGCGGTCTGGACACCGGCGGCGGTGGCGAGGGCGGCCGCGGCGGTGAGCGCACGGCGACGGCTGAGTTCCGGCATGCGGACCTCCTGGGTTCGTTCGGTGATTTGTTCGGTTGCTGGCTCCGTATGCCTATCGGGTCGGATGAGAGCGGGAGAAATCGGTCGGCAGTGGTTGGGTCCGATTCGGACAAGTAGTTACATGTCGTGCAAGGTTGAATGAAGATGATCTTGCTGTGGTGACCTTCGCGAACCTCCGGAATGGGGAATTCCTTCTCCTGGGGGTCAGGTTGCCGGTGGTCCTTGGCTGACGGAGGGGGCGTCAGTGGTGCGCCTCACCCGCTGAAACTGGCGCGATCCGGAACGTCGCGGGACGGCGGTATCGCCCTGCTACTCTGCGGACCCGAAATGCTCCGTAATGCCCGGATTGAGTAATTGATAGAGGTGCGCGTGAAGGTCATCTGCGTCGGCGGCGGGCCCGCCGGCCTGTATCTGTCGATCCTGCTCAAACTGCGGGACCCGTCCCACGACGTCACCGTCCACGAACGCGACCCCGAAGGCTCCACCTACGGCTGGGGCGTCACGTACTGGCGCGGCCTGCTCGACACACTGCACAGGCACGACCCCGAGTCGGCACACGCCATCGAGACGAACTCGGTCCGCTGGAGCGAGGGCGTCGCGCAGGTACGGGGCCTGACGACCCGCCGGCCCGGCGACGAGGGGCACGGCATCGGCCGCCACCGGCTGCTGGAGATCCTCGCCGAGCGTGCCCGCTCACTGGGCGTACGCCTGGAGTTCGAGCACGGGATCACCCCGCAGGACCTGCCGGCCGCCGACCTGGTCGTGGCGGCCGACGGCGTCCACAGCGCTCTGCGCACCCGGCACGCGGCCCACTTCGGCACGGAGATCGGCACCGGTCGCAACCGCTATGTCTGGCTCGGCACCAGCAAGGTCTTCGACGCCTTCACCTTCGCCTTCGTCGGGACCGACCACGGCTGGATCTGGTGCTACGGCTACGGCTACGGCCGCGAGTCGAGCACCTGCGTCGTCGAATGCGCCCCCGAGACCTGGACCGGCCTCGGCCTCGACACCGCCAACGAGGCCGACGGACTGGCCCTGCTGGAGAAGCTGTTCGCGGGTGTCCTCGACGGTCACCCCCTCGTCGGTCGCGCGTCCGGCGACGGCGATGCCCGGTGGCTGAACTTCCGCACCGTCACCAACCGCACCTGGCACCGCGACAACCTGGTCCTGATCGGCGACGCCGCCCACACCACCCACTACTCCATCGGCGCGGGCACGACGCTCGCCCTGGAGGACGCCATCGCCCTGGCCGGCGCCCTGCACGAAGAGCCCGCCATCCCGCAGGCGCTCGCCCGCTACGAACAGGAGCGCAAGCAGGCCCTGTTGGCCGTCCAGAGCGCGGCCCGCCACAGCGCCCGGTGGTACGAGAACCTGCCCCGCTACATCCACCTGCCCCCACAGCAGATGTTCGCCCTGCTCGGCCAGCGACACTCGCCCCTGCTGCCCCATGTGCCGCCCCAGCTGTACTACCGACTCGACAAGGCGGTCACACAGTCGGAGGCGCTGCGCCGCCTCAAGCGCTGGCTCGGACCGAGGCTCGCGCGTGCCGCGCAGACCAGGGCGTCCCGTAAGTAGCCGCGCCTCACCCGAACAGCCGGTCGAGGAAGGCGTTGCCGAACACACCGTGCGGATCGAGCCGGTCCAAGGTCCCGGAAGCCTCCTCCCACACGTTCTCCCCGAAGGTGCCGGGCACGACCGCGCCCAGCACCTCGCCGTCGCTCCAGGCGGCGTCCTTCGTGTAGGCCCAGCCCTTCGACCACTCGACGCGGGTCATGGCGTACTCACCGTCGAAGGTGCGCAGCAGGAACCGCTCGATCTGGCTCAGGAACGCCTCCGCGTACGGAGTCCCGGGCAGCGTCAGGATGTTCAGCCACACGGCGGTGTCCCACTCGGGTCGCTCGCCGCGCGGGCGGAGCGCCGACAGCAGCGGGGTCCGCGCCCCGTCCAGACCGGCGTCCGCCGGATCGTCGAGGCCGGTCACCCGGATCTCCACCGAACCGTTGACCGGGAACTGGCCCCGGTCGGCGTACGCCGCGAGCCTCTCCCGGTAGAAGGCCGTGAACTCGGCCAGGACGCGCTGCACTTGGTCCCGGCCGGTCAGCACCGCGTACCCGTTCGTGGCGATCCTCAGCGTCGTCGGCCGCAGATACAGAAGCGTGTTCTTGGACGGCCCCCAGATGTCCGCCGACAGCGTCGCCACCAGGCCGAGCGCGGCCGCGTCGTACTGCGCGTTGCCGAGCACGGGCGCGAGATACCAGGCCCCGTCCGACACCATGCGCCCGACGAGGTCCGCCACGGGGGTCGGGACGCGGTCGGAGAACGGGTAGTTGTACGGCGTCGTCACATGCCGCGAGGTCAGCGGTCGAGTGGGGGAGACGCTCCACACCTTCAGCCACGGGCGCTCGGTGAAGGCGAACCAGATCGCCTCGACGCGTCCGGCCCGGTCGAGGAAGCTCTCGAAGGTGCGTCCGCCGGTGCCGGGCGCGGCGAAGAGTTCGCCGGCCGGGATGTCCGTACGGCTGACACACCGCAGGTCGGCGTTCGCGCCCACGCGCAGCACGACCTCGGTGACCAGCGAGCGGCCGAGGTGGGTGAGCAGTGCGGCGCAGTCGGCCTCGGCACGGTCGTAGGTCCGCAGCGCGTACGCGCCGCTGTCCTCGTCCCAGACGACGGCCGTCAGCGAGAGCACGAGATTGCTCAGCGAGCCGTATGTGTGACCGGGCAGTCGCCGCTCGCCCCGCGCCGGTACGGCGGTGCCGTGCGCGTCGATGGCCAGGGCGCCGCCCAGGGTGAGGTTGCCGGGCGCGGGGGCGGCGGTGAGGCCGAGGCCGTGTTCCTCCAGGTGGGTGAGGAGAGCCTCCAGTGTGACGCCGGTGCCGGCGCGCACCGAGGTGGGCGACGCCAGGGACAGGCCGGTGAGATGGGAGGCGGTGTCGACCAGGAGGACCGGCGCGTCCGACGCAGTGCCCTGGGTGATGGTCAGCGGAGACCAACCGTGCGAGGAACCCCGGGCCCGGACCCTCCAGCCGTGCCGCCAGGCCCAGTTGACTGCGGTGACCACCTGGTCCGGGCCGGTCGGGGCGCAGGCCCACAGTCCGTCCGCGGTGATCTCGCCGACCCAGTTGCGGTACGCCGAGCGGTACAGCGGCACATCCGGCGGGAAGTCCGGCAACTCCTGTGCCGCGACGGCCGGGTCGGCCGGGAGGAGGGTCGGTACAGCGGCCAGTGCGGCGGCGGTGCGCAGGAAGCCCCTGCGGCTGAAGTTGTCGATCACATGTCCAAGCTAGGATCGGCCTGACAGCAATCGCTTGCCCATCGAACCGATTCACTCTTGTGGGTGAACGATTCACAGGTGGCGAGACCGGAGGGGCCCGCTCCGTGCGGGCGGAAGGTCGATGACACACTGACGCCATGGACGAGCGTGTAATCGGTAGGTCGGGTCAGTGGGCATCCGTCGTCGGTCTCGGTACGTGGCAGCTGGGCGCCGACTGGGGCGACGTGGACGACAAGGAAGCCCTTTCGGTGCTGGACGCGGCCGTCGAGTCAGGGGTGACCTTCTTCGACACGGCCGACGTGTACGGCGACGGGCGCAGCGAGGAGACCATCGCCGGCTTCCTGCGCGGCCGGCCCGAGCTCGACATCCTCGTCGCGACCAAGATGGGCCGCCGCGTCGACCAGATCCCCGAGAACTACGTCCTCGACAACTTCCGCGCCTGGAACGACCGTTCACGGCGCAACCTCGGGGTGGACCGCCTTGACCTGGTCCAGCTGCACTGTCCGCCGACGCCCGTCTACTCGACCGACGAGGTGTTCGACGCCCTGGACACCATGGTCGAGGAGGAGCGCATCGCGGCGTACGGCGTCAGCGTGGAGACCTGCGCCGAGGCGCTCACCGCCGTCGCCCGGCCGGGCGTGGCCAGTGTGCAGATCATCCTCAACCCGTTCCGCATGAAGCCCCTCCTCGAGGTGCTGCCCGCGGCCCGGGAGGCGGGCGTCGGCATCATCGCCCGCGTGCCGCTGGCCTCCGGCCTGCTGTCGGGCAAGTACACCAAGGACACCGTCTTCCCCGCGAACGACCATCGCACCTACAACCGGCACGGCGAGTCCTTCGACCAGGGCGAGACCTTCTCCGGCGTCGACTACGAGTCCGGTGTGGAGGCGGCCGTCGAGTTCGCCGCCCTCGCCCCGGAGGGCTTCACCCCGGCGCAGCTGGCACTGCGCTGGATCATCCAGCAGCCGGGTGTGACCACCGTGATCCCGGGCGCCCGCTCGCCCGAGCAGGCCCGCGCCAACGCCGCCGCCGCCACGCTGCCGGAGCTGTCCGACGACACGCTCACGGCGATCCGGGACCTCTATGACCGGCGGATCAAGGACCAGGTCGAGGGCCGCTGGTAGGACGTACGTCTGGCCGACGGGACAGAACTCCCGCTCAGGGGGTACTCGCGGGACGGAAGGACTCAGGTCGTTCGAACCCGGGAGGACAACGTGACGGCCACCGAAGGGGCTGAGACCAGGCGCAGGGGGCGCAACGAGACCGAGGAGGAGAGAGCCGACCGCATGTGGGGCGAGCTCCTCCAGGAGGTCCGTGTGGCCCAGATGGGCGTGCAGATCCTGTTCGGCTTTCTGCTGACCGTGGTGTTCACGAACAAGTACGACACCCTGAGTTCCACCGACCGGACCATCTACATCGTGACGGTCGTGCTGGGTGCCGCGGCCACCGGCGCGCTGATCGGCCCCGTGTCCCTGCACCGCCTGGTGGCCGGGCGCCGTATCAAGCCGAAGGCGGTGGAGTGGGCCTCCAGGCTCACCTTTGTCGGCCTGGTCCTGCTCCTGGTGACCATGGCGTCCTCGCTGCTGCTGATTCTGCGGGTCGCCACCCACGACGACTATGTGCCGTGGCTGGTCGCGGGCGTGGTCGTCTGGTACGTCGTGTGCTGGTTCGTGCTGCCCATGTGGACCCGCCGCCGCTACACCGAGTGAGCGGCGGCGTCCGGCTGCGACGAGGGCGGCTACTCCTGCGGCGCCGAGCCGCCCCGCGCCCCGCGCAGTGCCGTGATGCACGTGGAGATGGCCTGCTGGAGCTCCTCCAGCTGCTCGACCATGTCGTCCTCGACGAACTCCTGCACATCGTCGAAGGTCAGCTCCTCGAAGACCTTCGTCGCCCGCTGCAGGCTGCTGTAGAACTTCGTCCGCCGCTCCTGCACCCGCAGCTCGGGATCGGCCTCCACCGCCTCCACGACGAGGGACTTCATGGTGTCGTAGGCGTCGCTGGCCCACTCTCCGGTGTCCTCGTCGTCCTCCAGCTCGTCGATGAGCGACAGATGCCGCTCGGCCTCCTGACGCAGATCGAGAGGCGCGTCCACGGTCTGCCCGGCCGGCGTCTTGATCTGGCCGGACTCGGCGATCTGGCGGACATAGCCGATCCGGTCGGCCGACCGGCTCTCCGTGGCGACGGCCTTCTTCAGATCGTCGGTGCGTACGACGTCCCGCGCCAACTCGGCCTGCAGGTCCGGGTCCTCGCGCACCCGGTCGAGCAGGGCCTGGCGGGCCGCGCGGGCGGTCGAGGGGTCGGCGAGGATCGCGGCGCGCAGCGCGGTGGGGTTCTCGGCGACCTCCAGGGCCTTCGTCGGGCGGATGCCCTCGGCCTCGGCGGCCTCGGCGATGGCGGTGCCGCGCTCGGAGGTGGCGCTGTTGCGGGAGACGTAGTAGCTGAGCCATACGTCGGCGTCCGGCAGCTCCACCTCCTGGCCCGGCGCGAGCGCCTCGAAGTGCGGGACGAGACCGTCGTCGGCGGCCCGGTCCCAGGCCTTGTAGTAGCGCATGACGCGGTCGGCGGAGCACCCGGCGAGCTCCGCGAACTCCTTCGCGGACACCTTGGGCGTCTCGCCCGCGCCCTGGCCGCCGGGCCGCACGCTGCGCGCCACCATCAGACCGAAGGCCCACCCTCCGGTCCGCGCGTAGACCCCGAACTCACGCGCGTCCCGCGCGACGAGATCGGACAGCGGGGCCTGGGGCGCGGGGGACGTCTCGGGCGGGACGAACGCCAGTGTCACGGGTGACTCTCCTGTAGGGCTGCTCGGACGGCAGAAGTGCCGACCGGCAGCTTATGGCACCAGCGGACGACGCTCGCCCGCTGTCCGCCCCGCCCGCCGCGGCACGAGTGCGGTCAGCCGAGAGCGTCCCGCAGCGCGGGCAGCAGCGTTGTCTGCGCCCAGTCGAGATAGGGCAACTGCTCCTCGCCCCCGATCTGCACCAGCGCGATCTCGGTGAATCCCGCCTCGGCGTACGGGCGTACGGCCTCGACGAAGGCGTCGGGGTCGTCGCCGCACGGGATCGACTCCGCGACGTCGTCCGGCGTGACGAACTGGGTCGCGGCGTCGAAGGAATCCGGGTGCGGCAGCTCCGAGTTGACCTTCCAGCCGCTGCCGAACCAGCGGAACTGGGAGTGGGCGCGTTTGATCGCGGTGTCCCGGTCGGGGTCGTAGCAGACGGGCAGCTGCCCCACGCGCGGCTTGCCCTCGCCGCCGTGCCGGTCGAACGCCGCCAGCAGGTCCGCCTTGGGCTCCGTGGCGATCACCAGGTCGCCGAGCCTGCCCGCGAGCTCGCACGACTGGTCGCCGGAGACGGCGATGCCGATGGGCGGCGGCTGGTCCGGCAGGTCCCACAGACGGGCCGACTCCACGTCGAAGTGCGTGCCGCGGCGGTTCACATGGCCGCCCCCGAAGAGCGCCCGGATGATCTCCACCGCCTCCTCGAACATCTCGTGCCGAACGTCCACGGACGGCCAGCCGCCGCCCACGACATGCTCGTTGAGATTCTCGCCGGAGCCGAGACCCAGCCGGAAGCGGCCCTCGGACAGCAACTGCATCGTGGCCGCCTTCTGCGCCACCACAGCCGGGTGGTAGCGGAACGTCGGACACGTCACGTAGGTCATCAGCGGAATCCGCGACGTGGCCTGGGCGGCCGCGCCCAGCACACTCCACGCGTACGGAGAGTGACCCTGCGAGTCCAGCCACGGAAAGTAGTGGTCCGAGGTCACGGAGAAATCGAAGCCGACCTCCTCGGCGCGGACCAGATGGTCCACCAGCGCACGCGGGCCGGCCTGCTCGGTCATCATCGTGTATCCGATCTGCACCATACGCGCCGAGTCCCCGGGCACGGGTGGTGAAAACGGGACGGACGGGACGAGATGCCGGGGTCCGGGACGCGAAAACCCTCGATCATCGCCCGAGCATCGGGAGAGGATGCCGGTATGTCTGCGCGCCCGTTGCCTTCGAGCACCCCCGCCGCCCAGGGCGTCGACGCCTCCGGCGTCCTCGCCTTCCTCGACGCACTCGACGCCGCCACCACGATCGAGCCGCACAGCCTGATGATCCTGCGACACGGCAGCCTGGTCGCCTCCGGCTGGTGGGCGCCGTACACCCCCGAACGCCCGCATCTGCTCTACTCGATCAGCAAGAGCTTCACCGCGACCGCCGCCGGACTCGCCGCCGCCGAGGGGCTGATACGGCTCGACGACCCGGTGATCTCGTACTTCCCCGAATTCGAGGCCGACATCACCGATCCGCGCAGCCGCGCGATGCTCGTGCGGCATGTGGCGTCGATGGCGAGCGGCCACGAGACCGACACCCTCTTCGAGGCACGCAGCCGCGACGGCGAGGACCTCGTGCGCGGCTTCCTCCAGGTGCCGCCGCCCCGCGACCCGGGCACCGTCTTCGCGTACAACCAGCCCGCCACCTTCACGCTCTCCGCCATCGTGCAGCGCGTGAGTGGTGTGTCGCTCACCGAGTATCTGCGGCCGCGCCTGCTGGATCCGCTCGGCATCGGCGACGTCGCCTGGCTGAGGGACCGTAGCGGCCGGGAGCTCGGCTTCAGCGGACTGCACGCCACCACCGACGCCATCGCCCGGCTCGGCCTGCTGTATCTGCAGGGCGGGGTGTGGGAGGGCGAGCGGCTCCTGCCCGAGTGGTGGGTGACGGAGGCGACGCGCGCGCAGATCTCGAACTCGGAGCTCATGCCCGGGGACGACTGGCAACGGGGGTACGGCTTCAAGTTCTGGATGTCCCGGCACGGCTATCGCGGCGACGGCGCGTTCGGCCAGTTCTGTGTGGTGCTGCCGGAGCACGACGCCGTGATCGCGACGACCGCGGACACCTGGGACATGCAGGCCCTGCTGAACCTGGTCTGGGAGCATCTCCTGCCCGCGTTCCGGCAAGCACCCCTGACCGGCGGCGAGGAGGCGGACGCGGCCCTGGCGGAGCGGCTGGCCGGCCTGGCGCTGCCGCCCGCGGCCGGTGAGCCGGCACCGCCCGAGCGGGCCCGGTCCTGGTCCGCCGAGGCGTTCACCCCGGAGGGCGGTCTCTGCGAGCGGCTCCCCAAGCTGACCGCCGTCGACCTCGCGCCGGACGGGGACGGCTGGACGCTGACGCTCACCGAGGACGGCCACCCGCTGCGGCTGCGGCTCGGGGGCGCCGGCTGGACCGTCACCGAGGACCCGGTGCCCACCGCGGTGAGCGGCGGCTGGACCGACCAGGACACCCTCGTCGTGGACGTCGCCTTCCTGGAGACCCCGCACCATCTGGCCGTGACGTGCTCGCTCAAGGACCGGACGTTCACGGCCCGCTGGCGCACCGACCCGCTGCACGGACTGCCGCTGCGGGCGATGGGCGCACCCCGGGCGTCGGCCTGACTCAGTCCCCGGGAATCCGGAAGGTCCGCAGGAGCAAGTCCAGGGCCTCCTGGTTCTCGGGGTCGTCCCAGTCGTCCTCCGGGGCGGTCCAGCGCAGTGAGTAGCCGCGGTGCGAGTCGAGGAGGAAGCCGCGGCCGAAGGTACGCAAGCGGGTGCCGTCGTCCGTTTCGGAGACCCACTCCATGTCGGCGGCCTCGTATCCCTGGTACGTGGTCGCCTCGATGTCGCCGATCCGCTGGAAGCCGGTGCGCTCCTCCAGTTCGGGCTGGACCCCGTCGCGCCAGACGGCGACGGGGTCCGGGCCCAGGGCCTCGCTGTAGGTGACCGCCAGCCTGCGCTCATCGCCGTCGGCGCCGAGGAAGACGCGGAACGCCAGGTCCGAGGCACGCTTGGTGCCCAGCGGCTGCCACCCCTCGGGCAGGGCGACCGAGAAGCCCTCCGGCGCCTTGTACGTCCGGTAGCCGGCGGGCAGGCCCGGGTCCGAGGGGGAGGCGGTGGGCGTCGCCGGTTCCGTCGCCGGCCCCGTCGCTTCCTGGGAGGGGGATGTGCTGGGCGTGGCCGAGGGGGAAGCGCCGGTCGGTGCCCCGGCGGAGGTGGAAGGAGTGGGCGCCGCACCCGTCGCCGAGCCCGAGTCGTCATTGCGGCCGTTGGTCACCACGAGGACGGCGGCCGCGACAGTGACCACGGCCAGGGCCGTGCCGATGACCATGGCGCGTCTGCCCCAAGCGGGGCCGACGGCGCAGCGACCGCGCAGCCGGGGGCTCTTCAGGGCCTGGGTGGCCGCGTCGGGATCCTCGTTGAGCACACGCGTGAACGCCTCACGGACCACCGGTCTGCTCAGTCGCTCCCGGGAGTCCTTGCGCAACAGCCCCTGCACGGCCTGGGTGAGCGGACCGGCGCGCACCGGGGCGCGCAGCGGAAGCCGGTCCACTCCCTTCAACGTGGCCTCGGGGCGGTCCCGTTCGCGGTACGGCGGACGCCCCTCGACCATCGTGTAGAGGATCGCGCCGAGCGCCCACAGATCGGACGCCGGCCCGATGCGCTCGTCACGGGCCTGTTCCGGCGACGCGTACGACGGCGCGGCCACGCGGGGCGAGAGGGTCGCGCCGGCCAGCCCGAAGCCGGTGACCACGACGGACCCGTCGCCGCCGACGAACACCTGCCCAGGGCTCAACTCGCCGTGCGTGATGCCGGCGACGTGCGCGGCCTCCAGCACATCGAGCAGTTCGAGTCCGATGCGCGCGGCCCGCACATAGTTGAACGAGCCCTGCTGGGCGATGAGTTCGCCCAGGGGCGTGCCATCGATCCACTCCGTGACGATCCACAGGCTCCCGGAGTCCTCGACGGCGTCCAGCACGGCTGCGACCCGGCCCGGACGCAGCAGCCCCATCCGCTCGGACGTCCGCAGAAGGCGTGAGGTCGCCCGGCGACGGTCGTCCGGGCACGGATCGTCGGGGAGCCCGATCTGGGTGAGGAGGCACGGGCGTTCGGTCTCCACGTCCTCGGCGTAGTAGCTGACGCGGTTCGTCTCGCGATGGACGACATCGACGAGCCGATACCTCGCGGCGACCAACTCGGCTGTGGAGACGCGCGCCTTGACCATGGCCATCCCTCGCTGAACCCGGGCTCTCATTTCTCACAGGAAGTACGAGAGACATGACGGGAAGCGTTCAACCAAAACCTCAACTAAAGGGCGCTTCTTTTCATTTGGATTCTGACGCGGGAGTAACTTCGGGAAAAGCGCAGGGAAATGGAGTTCGAATCCTTCAGCGAACGCCGAAATCGGCTGCCCAGCGCAGCACGTCCGAAGTCGCCGCGTTGCCTCCGCACACGATCAGCCCGAGCCGGGCACCGTCCCCCACTCGCTCCAGGACCCGGCGGGCCGCGGGCAGCAGACAGCCGGCCGCCGGCTCGGTCCACACCTTGGCGTGCTCGGCGAGGTCGAGCACGCCCCGCACCGCCTCCCGGTCCGGCACCACCAGCACCTCGTCGACCAACTCGGACACATGGTCGTACGTCAACTGCGAGACGGCCGGCGCGCTCAACGTGGACACGATCGACGAAAGCGCCACCGGCACCGGCCCGCCCGCAGCCAGCGCCCGGGACATGGCCTCGGCGCCCTCGGTCTCCACGCCCCAGACACGCACGCCCGGACGCCTGGCCCGCAGCGCCACCGCGACACCGGCGATGAGCCCGCCGCCCCCGACGCTGACGATCACGTCCGTGAGCTCACCGGCGTCGTCGGCCAGCTCCAGACCGACGGTGCCCTGCCCGGCGATCACCAGGGCGTCGTCGAAGGGATGGACGAGCGTCAGACCCTCGTCCCGCAACCGGGTGACGAGCGAGAACGCGCTGTCCATGTCGTCCGTCAGCCGCACCGCCGCCCCGGCGTCCTCGACGATCCGGATGGAGCGGGCCGGCGCCGAACGCGGCATCACCACCGTGGCCTTCACATCGAGGACGGCGGCCGTCATCGCCAGGGCGATGCCATGGTTGCCCCCGCTGACCGCCACGACCCCGGCGGCCCGCTGGGCCTCGCTCAGCGACAGCAGCTTCGCCGTCGCGCCGCGGGCCTTGAACGACCCGGTGCGCTGGAGCAGTTCGAGCTTGGCCGTGACCGGAACACCGAGCAGGGCCGTGAGGCCGGGGCTGGGTACGGTCGGGGTGCGCACCACATGTCCGGCGATGAGGCCGGCCGCGGCTTCGACGTCCGAGATCCCGATCAAGGCAGTCACCCTTCCGGCGCGGGGGCGGGATCCGCACCGCTCGGCACCCTGACGCGGGAGACGTCGCCGGTCAACCCGGTTTCGCGAGGGCGGCGCAAGACACCGCCGGACGTGTGCGGCGCGCTGTCACAGATCGCGCCGCACGAGGAAGTCCAGCAGCGACCGCAGCTCCTCGGCGGGTCCCTCCGCCAACGGTACGTCCGCCAGGGCTGTCTCCACGGCGGCGACATGACGCCGTGCCCGCGCGAGCGCGGCCGTGCGGCCGCCCACCTCCTCGATCAGGGCGGCCGCCTCGCCGGGGTCGGCGGGCGACTCCAGGAGTGCGCAGAGCCGTCCGGCGGCGGGGGAGTCGAGCGCGGCCAGCACGGGATACGTCTTCTTGCGCTCCCGAAGATCGCCGTACACCGGCTTGCCGGTGACGGCCGGGTCGCCCCAGATGCCCAGCAGATCGTCCACGATCTGGAAGGCGATGCCCAGATGCCGGCCCGCACGGTCGAGGGCGGAGACGGTCGTGGGCGGCGCACCGCCGAGCAGGGCGCCCAGCGCGGCCGCGCAGCCCAGCAGAGCGCCCGTCTTGTGCTCGGCCATCGTCCGGTACTCGTCCGGCCGCACCCGCTCCGGCCCGGTCCAGGGACGGGTGGCGAACAGCAGGTCGTCCGCCTGCCCGCGCACCAGGTCCCGCAGCGCCACCGACAGCAGTCGTACGGCCTCGGGGCCGGCCGGTGCCGCCGCGAGCGTCTCGACGGCGAGGGCGAACAGCGCGTCGCCCGCGAGGACGGCTGGGCCGGTGCCGTACGCCTTCCACACCGCGGGGCGCCGGCGCCGTGCCTCGTCGCCGTCCATGATGTCGTCGTGCAGCAGGGAGAAGGCGTGCACCAGCTCCACCGCGACCGCCCCGGGCACCGCGACCCGGCCGGGCGCACCGGCCGCCTCGGCGGCGAGCACGGCCAGCGCCTGCCGTACGCCCTTGCCGCCGGAGCCGGCGGACGGCGCGCCGCCCACCTCGCACCAGCCGAAGGAGTACGCGGCCATCTCACCGACCCAGGGATGCGTCCGCCCCACCGTCTCCCGCAGTGCGGGCCGCACCAAGGCACGGCAACGGTCGAGGACCTGGCGGGCGTCCACCGGAGCGTGTACCGACGAGGCGCGCTGGTGGGTGTCCGTCGGAGTCCGCAGCGCCGAAGGGAGCGCCGTCACCGTCCGACCCCCGCCATCGCGTCCTCGTCGATACCGAACTCCTCCTGCGCCCGCGCCACCATCTGCCGCGCGTGCCGCAACCCGATCCGCTCCAACACCCCGGCCAGCTCGGCCAGTTCGGCGGCGGTCTCGGTACGGTCGCGCCCCAGCCGGGCCCGCGACTTGGCCAGCCCCAGCCGGGACAGCGCCTCCCCGCGCGGCTCGCTCATCGCACGGAACTCCGCGAGCGCCTGCTCGTACAGCTCCCGGGCCTCGGCGTAGCGCTCGGCGCGGTAGAGGACGTTGCCGCGCATCTTGTGGTTGTAGGCCAGCGCGCTGGAGAGCTTCATCGCCCGGCATATGGTCTCCGCCTCGGACAGCAGCGCAAGGGCCCGCTCCACGTCGCCGTCGCGCACCGAGACGATGTCCGCGAGTCCGCGCAGCGCCCAGGCGTGACCGCGCCGGTCCTCGGCCCGCGCGGCGATCTCGGCCGCCTCCTCGAACAGGGCGTACGCCGTGTCGTACGAGCCGGTGTTGCGATGGATCTGGGCGATGCCCTCCAGCGCCCACACGGTGTGCCGCGCCTCGCCGCGCCGCCGTGCCTCGGCCAGCAGCTGCTCGTGCAGCCGGTGGACGGCCTCGTAGTCCCCCTGGATGCGGCCGGTCTCCGCCAGACCGGCCAGCGAGTAGCCGCGTACGACGATGTCGCCGCCGCGCTCGCCGAGGTCCGCCGCGAGCTGAAGGAGCCGGCGGGCCAGCGGGAACGCGCCGCGCTGCCGGGCCAGCGTGCCGCCGCTCCACAGCGCCCAGGCCATCGCCGCGGTGTCGTCGGCCTCGCGGGCGGCGCGATAGCTCGCCTTCCACGCCCGGTCCGCGTCACCGACCTGTCCCAGCCGGCGGTGCGCCTCCGCGACCGCGAGCCCCGAGCGCGCCGCCTCGCCGTGCTGACCGGCCCGCTCGGCCGCTCTCAACTGCTCGGTGCCGGCGGCCAGTACGTCGGTGAGCGACGAGTTCACGGACAGGGTGGTGAGGGCCCCCTGGTACTCCGGGGCGAATGCCTTACCGTACATCGATGCCTTTCGATCGATATACACGCCATGTATACGCACGGTGTATAGGCGGTGTGTATACGTGATGGGTATACACGGCGTGTATAGAGCGTTGGAAACCGGCCCCGACCGAAAGGTCGGCCAGGGCTTCACCTGTTGTCGATCAAGACGTCGGCAGGGCGGACGGGGTTGCCTGTGAGGCGCAGATCACCTCGCGGCGCCGTTTCAGTGCTGCTGCGGTTTCTGCGGTGTCGCCTCGCTCGGGCGTACGACGACATAGCCCTGACCTTGCAGCATCAGCTGCACGGCCTCCCCGGAACCGCCGCGCAGCATCGAGCCGAGGGACTGCGAGCGATGCAGCGAGGTCTGGAGCCCGGCGGTCCAGCCGACCACCGCGTCCGTGTCGACGTACACCGGGTACTCGGGCGAGACCGGGATGACCAGAGGATTGCCCTCACAGACCAGCCCGAGCCTGCCCTGGCCCGTGAAGACGCTGTTGAACAGGCCGCCACCGGCGATGCCCGACCCCTTCACCGTCGCTATCCGGTACGACAACGTCGCGTCGAAACACAGGACGTTGCGGCCGTTCACCGTGAACTCGTCGCCGGGGTCGACGTCGACGATGAAGCAGTTCTGTGCCTCGTGCGCGAACCAGGCCTCACCCTGTCCGCGCACCGCCATCAGCGGCAGCCCCTCACCGGTCATCGCCCGCTTGAGCATCCCGCCGACGCCCTGGCCCTTGCGCTCGAACTGGAGGTTGCCGCGGTAGGCGACCATCGCGCCCTGGCGGGCGTGCATCTCGCCGTTCACCGCGTACTTGATGCACTTGGCGTTCTCTGTCGTCATGCCCGGCGCGGTGGCGGGCTGGACCATGTACTCGCTGGAAAAGAGGTCACCCTTCATAGGGGCATCCTGTCCCGGACGGTTCCCTTCCGCCTAGATCGCGGTGTGGCGCCGGTCTCGGGCCGTCAGCCGCCGAAGAGCTGGGTCCAGTAGGTGCCCGCCGGGCCGCCGCCCGCGAAGCCGATGCCTATGTGGGTGAAGTCATGCTTGAGGATGTTGGCGCGATGGCCGGGACTGTTCATCCAGCCCTCCACGACCTCGGCGGGGGAGCGCTGGCCGCACGCGATGTTCTCGCCGATCGTGCGCATTCGGGAGCCCGCGGCGGCCGCCCGGTCCCAAGGTTGGCTCCCCTCGGGCGAGGTGTGGGAGTAGAAGGCGCGGGTCGCCATGTCGGTGCTGTAGGCCCCCGCGGCGGTGGAGAGCGCGGAGTCGACGGCCAGGGCGCGCAGCCCGGCCCGGGCCCGCTCCCGGTTGGTCAGGTCGACGACCTCGGCCGCGGTGCGGGACAGGTCACCGGGTGTGAGCGGCCTCGCCCACAGCGCCGTCCAGTACGTGTCGCCCGACCGGCCGCCCGTGACGTACGCCAGGGCGGCGTGGGTGAAGGCAGGGTCGTGCAGGGTGCGGCGGGGGCGTTCGGTGCGCAGGCAGTACGAGACGAACTCGCTCGGGGTGCGGGGACCGGACACCAGCTGCTCGCCGACGGTGACGTACGTGTACCCGGCGGCGGTGATGCGCTGGTACACGGAGACGCCGTCGGGACCCTCGACACCGAGCTGTCCCGCCGAGGCCATGGCGGCGGCGTGGGCCCGCGCGGCGGAGGCGAGCCGGGTGTCGAGGCTGACGGGCGGCGAACCGGCGCCCGCGCGGGCGGAGTTGACGAGGCCCAGGAAGCCGTCGGGGTCGGAGGTGGGGGCGTGCGGGACGCTGAAATCGGACAGCGTGTGCATCACTGGTCGCGCGGTGGGCGCGGCGGCTGGGGCAGGGGCCCGCTGGGCCGGCGTCGGCGTGGCCTCCTCGACCACGTCCACCCCGAAGTCGCGGGCCAGCCCCGCCAGTCCGTCCGCGTACCCCTGTCCCAGGGCCCGCAACTTCCAGCCGCCGCCCCGCCGGTAGAGCTCCGCGAGCAGCAGCAACGTCTCCTGTCGTGGACGCGGCGGGGCGAACCGGGCGACCGGCCGACCGCCGGAGTCGGTGACGTGCAGCGAGGGGGCGGGCAGCCGGCCCAGCGGGGTGCCGGGGTCGGCCGGGCTGACGACCACCGTGACCCGGGTCGCCCCGGGGCGCAGGCGTGGCGGGTCGACGGTCAGTGTGTCGCCGTGGAGCCGGGCGCCCGGCGCGGACGGCTGGTTGTAGAAGACGAAGTCGGCGTCGCCCCGGACCTTGCCGCTGTCGTCGGTGATGAGCGCCGACACATCGAAGGGGCCGGGCACCCGGACGGTCACGCTGCCGCCCGGGAGGGGCAGATTGCCCCCGGGAACCAACTCGCTCATCGCGCCGTCCTGGTGGGTGCTTCGAGATCCGGTGGGGATGTCCGGAAAACGCACACCGGATCTCGAGGGTTCCCGCCCGGCGTGAGCCCTCAGAGCTCGTCAGGATCCAGCAGGTTCCCTGGCGCGACGTCCTCGTGCCGTTCGACGGGCGTGGCGGGCGGCCCCGACTTCTTCGCCCGCTTGCCGCAGAACGCCGACTCCAGTGTGCTCAGCATCGTGTTGTGCACCGCGCCGTTGTTGGAGGCGTTGGCCAGCGCGGCGAGGCTGCGCCTGCCGTCCTTGGACGCGAACGCGTAGGAGTAGTAGCCCTGTACGGCGCCCGTGTGGCCGTAGACGGAGATCCCGCACGACAGATCACGCCGCCTGAGCCCGAGCCCGTACGCCTGTGTGCTGCCCGCCGGCACCCACCGCTGCATCTGGGCCAGCTGCGCGCGGGAGGTCAGCCGGCCGCCGAGCAGCGCCGACAGGAAGGTGTTGAGGTCCCGTGTGCTGGAGATGACCGCGCCCGCGCTCTGCGCCCAGGACACCGTCTGCTCGGTGGCGTCGACCAGTTTCGCGCCGGCGGTGTCCGGGGTGAGATAGCCGCGGGCGTGCCGGCCGGGGATCTTCGTGCCGGGGTGCACATAGAACGTGTCGCGCAGGTTCAGCGGCTCGATGATCCGGTTGCGGTACTCCGTCCGCACGGAGTGCCCGGTCAGCTTCTCGATGAGCATGCCGGCGACGACGAAGTTGGTGTTGGAGTACGAGTATGCGCCCCCGGGCTTGGTGGTGCGCGGCTTGCTCAGGGAACGGTTCACCAACTGCCGGTAGGTGAAGACCTGCTTGCGGACCGCCTCGAAGCCGGGAACCGACCGCGCGAACATCTCGTTGGTGTAGTCGTGCAGGCCGCTGCGGTGGCTGAGCACATGGCGCACCGTGATGCGGTCGTCCGGCAGCAGCCCCGGCAGATAGCGGTTGACCGGGGCGTCGAGCTTCAGCTTGCGCTCATCGGCGAGTTGCAGCAGCACGACCGCCGAGAAGACCTTGGTGACGCTGCCGATGCGGAACCGGTCGGCGTTGCTGAGCGCCCGTCCGGTCCCGCGGTCGGCGACGCCCACGGCCGCCCAGTGGACCGTGTCGCGGTCGTCGAGGCGCGCCATCGCACCGGGCGCGCCCTGCCGTCTCGCCGTGCGCAGCACGTTCCACAGGCCCGTGACGTCCGGGGCGGCCGGCGCGCCCGCCGAGGCGGCGACCGTGACGGCGCCGGGCTCCTGGGGCGCGGCATGTGCGGGGACCGCCAGGAGCGACACAAAGGCCGCCGCCACCGCCGTACCTCTGACCACCGCTGTGGAAAGCATCCGGATTCCTCCTGCTTGGGTCGATGTGCTGCCGATACGAGAACGATCACCTTGGTGCGGGGCAACCTTCTCGCATCCCGTCACATCGCCACAGACGACGCACAGTTGGACAGAGGTCGATCACTGAGTGGGAGTCCTTCGGTGTTCGTTCAACTGATCCTGGTTCTTTTATTGACGGCGGAAATTAAGGGTCATAGGTTCCGCACATGTCCTCGATCCACCACGCCGAGTCGTTCCCGGCGCACACGCCGGCCGCCTCGCAGATCTTCACCACGGTCCTCAGCCATGGGCCCCTCACCCGCCTGGAGGCGGCCCGGCGGGCGGGACTGTCCCCGGCCGCCGTCACCAAGGCGGTACGGCCCCTCATCGAGGCCGGCTACCTGGTGGAGGACGTGGACGAGTCCGCCCGCCCCACGCTCGGCCGGCCCGCCAACCCGGTGCGGGTCGACGGGGGACGGGCGCTGTTCATCGGCGTCAAGGTGACCGGCGACGAGATCATCGGCGTGCTCACCGACCTGTGCTGCCGCATCCGCGTCGCCCGGCACACCCCGCTCCCCGACCGGGAACCCAAGGACGTGCTGGCCTCGATCGCCGAGCTGGCGGGCGAACTGCTCGCGGAAGCCGGCCACTTGGGGATCCCGGTGCTCGGCCTCGGCATCGCCGTCTCCGGAGACGTGGACCGCGGCGCGGGCGTCGTCCGCTACTCGCCGTTCCTGGAGTGGCGGGACATCCCCCTCGCCGAACTCGCCGCCGCGACCACCGGACTGCCGGTCACCGTCGACAACGACGTCCGGGCCCTCACCGTCGCCGAGCAGTGGTTCGGCGCCGGTGTCGGGCTGTCCGACTTCGCCGTGGTGACCGTCGGCGCCGGCATCGGCTGCGGCCTCGTGGTGCACGGCCGGGTGGTCGCCGGAGCCCACGGCGTGGCGGGCGAGATCGGCCATGTGACCGTCGACCCGGCCGGCCCGCCCTGCCACTGCGGCAACCGCGGCTGCGTGGAGGCCATCGCGGGGGACGCGGCGATCCTGCGGCGGATCCGCGAGACCACGGGCCTCGAAGTAGCCGACACCGCCGAGGCCGTGGCGCTGGCCCACCAGGGGATCGCCGGGGCACGCGAGGCCTACGCCCGCGCGGGCGAGGCGATCGGCCGCGGCATCGCCACCGTGGCCAACCTGCTCGGGCCCGAGCGGGTGATCATCTCCGGCGAGGGCCTCGCCGCCCACGACCTGTTCGCCGAGCAGATCCGCGACGCGTTCACCGCGGCCGCGTTCGGCTCCGCCGACCGGTGCGACGTACAGACCCGCCCGCTGCCCTTCGAGGAGTGGGCGCGCGGGGCCGCCGCCACCGCGATCCAGTCCTTCATCAGAGCCGACGACCAGCGCCAGAGCCGCTGAACCAACCCAGGGAGGCACGACCCATGCGGTCATCCTCGTACTCCGTCATGCCCGCACGCGCCCTGAGAGCCATGGTGGTCCTGGCGCTCACCGCCAGTGTCACCGCCGCCGTACCCGCCGCCCGAGCCGGAACCCCCGCGCCTGCGACCACCACCGTGGCCGCCAAGCCCTACATGGGCTGGACGAGCTGGACCATGCAGTCGTCGAAGTACCCGGGCCTCAACCCCAAGGGCGACTACAGCTATCTGTCCGAGGCGAACGTCACCAAGCAGACCGACGCCATGGCCGCCAAGCTGAAGAAGTACGGCTACGAGTACGTCAACATAGACGCCGGCTGGTGGATGGACTGGTCCTGGAAGTCCCAGTTCGACGAGTACGGCCGGCAGAAGGCCGACCCGGCGCGCTTCCCGAGCGGCATGAAGGCCGTCGCCGACCGCATCCACTCCAAGGGCCTCAAGGCCGGCATCTACCTCCCGGTCGGCCTGGAGAAGGGGGCGTACAACGACGGCGAGAACCCGATCTGGAACGCCGAGGGCTGCACCACCGGCGACATCGTCCACGACGACCTGCGCACCACCAACGGCTGGGACAGCGCCTACAAGATCGACTTCTCGGAGCCCTGCGCACAGAAGTACATCGACTCCCAGGCGCAGATGTTCGCCGACTGGGGCTACGACTTCCTGAAGCTCGACGGCGTGGGCCCCGGCTCGTTCAAGAGCGGCGACCACTACAACAACGTCGCCGATGTCGCCGCCTGGCAGAAGGCCATCAAGACCGCCGGCCGCCCGATCCACCTGGAGCTGTCCTGGTCCCTCGACTACGGGCACGTCGAGGACTGGAAGAAGTACTCCAACGGCTGGCGCATCGACACCGACGTCGAGTGCTACTGCAACACCCTGGTCAGCTGGGAGAACTCGGTCGACGACCGCTGGGACGACACCCCGGCCTGGACCGACCACGCCGGCCCCGGCGGCTGGAACGACCTCGACTCCCTCAACGTCGGCAACGGCGAGATGGACGGCCTCACCAGGGCCGAGCGGCAGAGCTACGCCACCCTGTGGGCCATCGCCAAGTCCCCGCTGTTCACCGGCGACGACCTCACCAAGCTCGACTCCTACGGCCTCTCGCTGCTGACCAACCGTGAGGTCATCGCCATCAACCAGAGCAGCGCCCCGCCCGCCGAGCCCGTCACCGCATCCGACCCGCAGCAGGTCTGGGCCGCGAAGAACCCCGACGGCACCTACACGGTGGCGCTGTTCAACCTCTCCGACGCCCCCGCCTCGGTGACCGCGAACTGGTCGCCCCTCGGCTTCAAGGGCAAGGCCTCGGTGGGCGACGTGTGGAACAAGGAGAGCCTCGGCACCTACACCGACAGGATCACCCAGGCTCTCCCCGCGCACGGCTCCCGGCTCTTCACCGTCACCCCGCGCGGCACCGACCTCGCGTGGACCGGGTACGAGGCCGAAGCGGGCACGCTGAGCGGCAACGCCTCCGCGGTGGACTGCTCCGTCTGCTCCGACGGCCACAAGGTCGGCAACCTCTACATAGGCGGCAAGGTCACCGTCGACGACGTCGTGGTGGCCAAGGCAGGCACCTACCAGGTCAAGGTCGCCTACGTCAGCGGTGACTCCCGCTCGGCCCTCGTCTCGGCCAACGGAGGCGGCGCCACCGCGCACAGGTTCGCGTCCACCGGTGACTGGGGGACCGTCAACAGCGTCTACGTGCCGGTGAGGCTCAGGGCCGGGGCCAACACCATCACGTTCGACAGCGGCACCGGCTACGCGCCGGACATCGACCGGATCGACGTACAGAAGTCTCTCTGACCTCCCACCGTCTTCGGGGCTCGGCCGCCCGCCGGGCCCCGCCCAGCCGCCCCCGGAGCCGCACATGGACACCAGCACGAACGAGCCGAGCAGAAGATCCGTCCTCTCCCTCGCCACCACTGCCGGCCTCACCGCCGCCCTCGGCACCCTGCCCGCCTTCACCGCCTCCGCCGCGCCCGCCCGCCCCGCCGAAGTCCCGCTGCCCGCCGACTCCGCCCGCCACCGGCTGTGGTGGCAGGCCCCCGGCGACGAGGGCTCGCTGATCGAACAGGGCCTGCCCCTCGGCAACGGCCGCATCGGAGCCCTCGCGAGCAACGACCCCGGCCGCGAACTGCTGCTGATCACCGACGCCACCATGTGGACCGGCGGCCTCAACGACACCCTCGACCAGGACGGCCAGTTCCCCTACGGGCGCTCCGACTTCGGCTCGTTCACACTGCTCGCCAAGCTCACCGTCGACCTCCCCGACCACGACCTCGGCGCCGTCAGCGGCTACCGCCGCACCCTCGACCTCGCCCAGGGCCTGGTCACCAGTTCCTACGTCCGCTCCGGCGTCACCTACCGGCGCGAGATGTACGCCAGCCACCCCGACGACGTCATCGTCCTGCACTTCACCCAGAGCGGCGGCGGCCACTACACCGGCACCATCACCCTCACCGGCACCCACGGTGAGAACCCCACCGCCGCCGAGTCCTTCGGCGCGACCCTCCCCAACGGCCTGCGCTACGGCGCCGCCGTCAGCGCCAGGTGCAGCGGCGGCAAGGTCACCGTCAACGGCACCCGCATCGACTTCTCCGGCTGCCGGAGCCTCACCGTGGTGGTCAGTGCCGGCACCGACTACGCGCCCGACGCCGAGGCCGGCTTCCGCAACCCCTCCCTCGACCCCGAGCGACTGGCCCGTACGAAGGTCCGCGCCGCCGCCGCGGAACCGGCCGACGCCCTGCGACGCAGCCACGTCGCCGACTACCGCGCCCTGTACGGACGGCTCGACCTCTCCCTCGGCACATCCACCGACGCACAGCGCGAACTGGACACCTGGGAGCGCCTGCACGCCCGTACCCGGGATCCCGAACCCGACCCCGAGCTGGAGGCGGCCTACCTGCAGTTCGGCCGCTACCTGATGATCTGCGCTCACGCGACAGCCTGCCCCTGGGCCTCCAGGGCCTGTGGCTGGGTGGCAACGACCCGGACTGGATGGGCGACTACCACACCGACATCAACATCCAGATGAACTACTGGATGGCCGACCGCACGGGCCTGTCCCCCTGCTTCGACGCCTTCACGGACTACTGCCTCGCCCAGCTCCCGTCCTGGACCGACCTCACCCGCCGCCTGTTCAGCGACCCGCGCAACCGCTACCGCAACTCCAGCGGCAAGAGGGCCGGCTGGGCCGTCGCCTTCTCCACCAACCCCTACGGTGGAAGCGGCTGGTGGTGGCATCCGGCGGGCAACGCCTGGCTGTGCACCACCCTGTGGGAGCACTACGAGTACACCGGGTCACGCGAGTACCTGAGGAAGATCTACCCGCTCCTCAAGGGCGCTTGCGAGTTCTGGGAGGCGCGGCTGCTCACCATCACCCTCCCCGGCACCTCGAAGGAGGTGCTCGTGGACGACAGCGACTGGTCCCCGGAGCACGGCCCGCAGGACGCCAAGGGCATCACCTATGCTCAGGAAGTCGTGTGGACACTGTTCGGGAACTACTGCACCGCGGCCGCCGAGCTCCGGCGGGACACCGACTACGCGGATACGATCGCCTCACTGCGCAGAAAGCTGTACCTGCCGCTAGTCAGCCCCACCACCGGCTGGCTGGAGGAGTGGATGTCGCCCGACAACCTAGGTGAGACCACGCACCGCCACCTGTCGCCGCTGATCAACCTGTTCCCCGGCGACCGTATCCGCCCCGACGGCTCCACCCCGGCCGGCCTCGTCGCCGGCGCCACCGCCCTGCTCACCGCGCGCGGTATGGAGAGCTTCGGCTGGGCCAATGCCTGGCGCAGCCTGTGCTGGGCCCGCCTGAAGGACGCCGACAAGGCCTACCAGCTCGTCGTCAACAACCTCCGCCCCTCGACCGACGGCAGCAACGGCACGGCGTTCAACCTCTTCGACATCTACGAGGTGGAGCGCGGCCGGGGCATCTTCCAGATCGACGCCAACTTCGGAACACCGGCCGCGATGGTGGAGATGCTGCTGTACTCCCGGCCGGGACACCTCGAACTCCTCCCCGCCCTCCCCGATGCCTGGGCCGGCTCCGGCTTCGTCAAGGGCGTCCGCGCGCGAGGCGGCTTCGAGGTCGACCTGCGCTGGCGCGACGGAAAACCGACCGAGGCCAGGATCCACAGCGTCGGCGGCCGCACCACTACGGTCGCGTACGGTGACGTGTCCCGCACGGTCACCCTCGCGCCCGGCGCCTCCGTCACCCTGAAGGACTTCACCCGGTGAGGGCCGCGCTTCCGCTGGCCGCCGTCCTGCTGACGGTCGCCGCCTGCCAGTCCGCGCCCGCCGAGGCGACCGCCGACCCCAGCGGCGTCGTCACCTGGGCGGCCAGTGCCGATCGGATGAGCGAGGGAGCCGCCGGCCGCAGCTACCGGCTCGTCGTGCACACCAGCGTCGGCGGCACCGGCGTCCGGGTCCGGCTCTCCAACGCCTTCGGCGACCGGCCGATCACCTTCGACAGCGTCTACGCGGGCGTCCAGAAGCAGGGCGCCGAGCTGCGGCCGGGCAGCAACCGGCGGCTGGCCTTCGGCGGTGAACGCTCGGTCACCGTGCCGGCGGGCGAGACGGTGTGGAGCGACCCGCTGCCCGGCCGGCTGCCCCCGGCGACCAACCTCGTCGTCAGCCTGCACAGCCCCGACGCGGGCGGCCCGGTGAGCGGCCACTGGATGGCCATGCAGACGTCGTGACGTCGTACGCCACCCAGGGCGACCACACCGCCGAGGACAGCGGGGACGCCTGGACGATCCCGACCGGCTCCTGGTTCTACCTCGACGCCGTCTCCGTGCACGCCCCCGCGCGCACCGGAGCGGTCGTCGCCCTCGGCGACTCCATCACCGACGGCTGGCAGTCCACCACCGACCTCAACCGCCGCTGGCCCGACTACCTGGCCCGCCGACTGCAGAAGACGGACACGGCGGTGAAGGGCGTGGCCAACGAGGGGATCTCGGGCAACAAGGTTCTCGCGGACGGCCCCGGCCAGAGCGCCCCGAACCGGCTGGACCGGGATGTGCTGTCCCAGCCGGGCGTGCGGACCGTGTTCCTCTTCCAGGGCGTGAACGACATCAAGGCCCATACGGGTGTCACGGCCGAGGACCTGATCGAGGGCTACCGCGAGATCGTCGACCGGGCGCACGCGGCCGGCAAGTGCGTCGTCGGCGCGACCGTGGGCCCGTTCAAGGGCTGGCACGAATGGGACCCGGCCGCCGAGGCCGTGCGCCAGGAGGTCAACAGCTTCATCCGCAGCGGCGGCGAGTTCGACGCCGTCACCGACTTCGACCGCGTCCTGCGCAGCCCCTACGACCAGGCGAGGATGCTTCCCGCCCTCGACGGCGGCGACCACATACATCCCAACGACAAGGGCATGCAGGCGATGGCCGACGCCGTCGACCTGACCGCCCTCGACTGCGACGCCGGCGGGTGACAGGCGTCAGCCCACGGTCTCCTCGCGGGTGATCAGTCCCTCCCGATAGGCGATGGCCACCGCCTCCGTACGGCTCGCCGCGCCCAGTTTGGCGAGGATGTTGGAGACATGGACGCTCGCCGTCTTGCCGGTGATGTACAGCTCCTCGCCGATCTGCCGGTTGCTGCGGCCGAGGGCGAGCAGACGCAGTACGTCCTGCTCGCGGGCCGTGAGCGGGGAGGAGCGGTCGGCCGTGGTCTCCGCGAGGCGACCGCGGCGGACCAGGGTGTCCACTCGCTCCAGCAGCGGCGTCGCACCGAGCCGGGCCGCCGTCTCCCGGGCGGCCCGCGCCGCGGAGGCCGCCGCCTCGCGGTCGTCCGCCGTCAACAGGGCCTCGGCGTGGCGCAGCCGGCACCGGGCCAGCTCGTAGTCGTCGCCGTAGTCGAACGCGGCCACCGTCTTCGCCCACGCGCCGACGTCCGGCCCGGTGACCGCCCGCGCCCACTCCGCCTCCGCGCGTGCCAGCCACGCCATGCCTTCCGGGCCCTGCGGTGGGCCGTCCCCGCCTCGTACGGCCGTCGTCCGTGCCAGCTCGACCAGTTCGGCCGCCGTGTCCGCCCAAAGGCCCGCCCCGGCCTGGTCGCCGGTCAGGCGCAGCTCGGCGGCCCGGTCGGCGACCGCGGACAGCGCGAGGGCGGCGAGCCGTACCGTGGCGTCGGGTAGCGTCCCCGCGTCGTCGGTGAGGGCCGCGACGGTGGACCGCATCCGTTCCACGGCCGTCTCCGCGTCACCGCGCAGCGCCGCGGCGTCGGTGAGCGCGATGCCCGCGACGAGCGTGCCCATCCAGTCGAACGGCCCCCGCAGCAGCGCACCGGCCCGCTCGGCGGCCTCGAAGTCACCGCGCGCGAGCGCGACATACAGCGCCGGACCGGCCGTGTAACCGCCCGCCGCGGGCAGCACCTCGACGTCGGCCGCCGCGGCCCTCAGGCACTCGTCCCAGCGCCCCAGCGTGTACAGCACGAGCAGCCGCAGATACCGCATCTCCAGCGGATACGGCGAGGACAGCAGCCCCGCACGCCGGGCGCGGTCCAGCCCCTCCGTCAGCCAGGGCAGACACCCCTCCAGGTCGCCGGACTCGAAACAGCCGACGGCGAGGTTGAACAGGGCGCGCATCTCGACCGGCGCGTTTCCCGAGCGCCGCGCCAACTCCCGGGCCTCACGCAGCCGTTCACGTCCCTCCGGGGTGCGCCGGCCGCCGCCCTCCAGCCCGGCCAGCGAGATGAGCAGGTCGGCTCGGGCGTCCGTCACCTGGAGTCGCTCGGCGGTGCGCAGGGCCTCGCGGGCGACCCGCAGCGCCGTCTCGTTCTCCCCGACCTCGCGTGCGGCGAGGACATGCGTGGCCGCCGCCCACACCCACGTCCGTGACGCAGGCTCAGCCGGGATCAGGGACAGCGCCTCGCTGCTGTAGGCGAAGGCCGCCGTCAGACTGTCCACGTCGAGCAGATTGCCGGCGAGCGTGTAGCGGACCCGGGCGGCGAGTTCGTTGTCCGTGTCCTGGCCCACGCCCGCGAGCGCGGAGCGGGTGAGGGAGACCGCCCGGTGCGACTCGCCGGCGTGGGCTGCCGCCGCCGACGCGCGCAGCGTGAGCGTCACACGGTCGTTGCCCTCGCCCGAGGGCCGCGCCGTCGGCTCCACCGCCGACCACAGGTCCAGGGCCGCCTCCAGATGCCGTAGCTCCTCGGCCGGCGCCCCGACCCGGTGCGCGTGGGCGGCGGCCTCCAGCGAGGCGGCCAGGGCCTCGGCCAGGTCATGGCTCTCGCGGTAGTGGTGTGCCCGCTCGGCAGCCGTCTCGTCGGGACGGCCCCGCCCGGCGAGCAGGCGGGCGAACGTGCCGTGCAGCCGGGCCCGTTCACCGGGCAGCAGATCGGCGTACACGGCCTCACGCGCGAGGGCGTGCCGGAAGGCGTAGGTGTCGCCGTCGCCCGGCACGAGCAGCTGCCGCCCGACGGCCTCGCGCAGAGCCGACTCCAGCTCCTCCTGCGGGATGCCCACGGCATCCCGCAGCAGGTCGTGCTCGACGCGACGCCCCGCGACCGCGGCCGTGCGCAGTGCCTGCTGGGCGGTGTCGGACAGCTGCTCGAACCGGATGAGGAGGACGTCGGCCAGCCCGCTGGGCACCCCGCCGGCCTCCGTGTCGGTGGCCGCGACCAGTTCCTCGGCGTAGAACGCGTTGCCCTCGGCCCGCTCGACGATCCGCCGGACCGTGAGGTCCGCCAGCGGCCGTTCCTGTACGGCACGCACCAGCTCCGCCACCTCGGCATCGGCCATGGGCCGCAGCTCCAGCCGCTCGACGGCGGGCAGTCGCACCAGCTCGGCGAGCAGCGGCCGCAGCGGATGACGCCGGTGCAGATCGTCCGCGCGGTACGACGCGAACACGGCGAGCCGATGCGCGGGCGCCCCACTCGCCGTCCGCTGCAGGATCCCCCGGCTCAGCAGGAACCGCAGCAGGTCCCGCGACGACTGGTCGGCCCAGTGCAGATCCTCCAGGACGAGCAGCACCGGCGCGATGTCCGCCAGATCGGCCAGCAGCCCGGCGATGCCCTCGAACAACCGCAGCCGGTCGCTCACGGCGTCCGTCCCGCCGCCCAGCAGCCGGCCCACGACGGGATGCGCGTCCAGGACAGCCGCGAACCGCTCGTCCCCGGCGAGCACACCCAGGACCTCGGTGAACGGCAGATACGGCAGTCCGACATCCCCGAGATCGACACAGTGCCCGGTCAGCACGATCATCCCGTCCGCGCCGGCCCGCCCCGCGACCTCGCCCAGCACCCGGGTCTTGCCGACCCCGGCATCCCCGGCTATGAGGACGGCCCGGGCGTCACCGCCCCGGGCACGCTCCAGCACCGCGGAGAGCCGGGCGAACTCGCTGTCCCGCCCGATGAGCGGCGTACTGAAGGAGGCTTGCGACACGAAAACATCCTGCCACTCAGCACGGACAGTGAGTCCGCCGACCAGCGAGGAACGACCCGCAGTCGCCGTCGAACCGCACGTCACGAGGTCCTAGGCACGCAAGGTCTTCGCCCAGTCCGCCGGAACCCGACCCGCCGGCCCCGGCGTCGGTTGGTCCGCCGGATGACTCGCCGGAGGCGCCAGCTCGGGCCCGGAATCGAACAGTTCGTTCGTGTCGTAGTTCCAGTACCAGGCCTCACCGGGCTCGTAGCTCTGCACCAGAGGGTGCCCGGTGTCCCGGAAATGCGCGGTCGCGTGCTTCGCGGGTGAGCTGTCGCAACAGCCGACGTGCCCGCACTGCGCACACCGACGCAGGTGGAACCACCACCCACCGGCCTCGTCGCACTCCGTACACCCGCTGCCGCTCGGCGGCACGCTCGGATCGATACCGTTGACGTCGGTCATGAGGCCTCCTCGGAGGTGAGCGGGAGCAGCACCTGGAAACGTGTGTCGCCCGGCTCGGACTCCACCTGGATGGTGCCGTGGTGTTTGTTGGTCACGATCCGCCAGGAGATGTCGAGGCCCAGCCCGGTGCCCTCGCCCACGGGCTTGGTCGTGAAGAAGGGATCGAAGATCCGCCCCCGGTTCTCCGCCGGGATCCCGACCCCCGTGTCACGGAACTCCACCAGCAGCCGGTCGTGATCCCGCGCCGTCCGCACGGTCAACGTCCCTTCGCCGCCCGCGCTGTTGATCGCCGAGACCGCGTTGTCGATCAGGTTCGTCCACACCTGGTTGAGCTCCGCCGGGTAGGCCGGGATCTTCGGCAGCGTACGGTCGTAGTCCTTGACGACGTCGATCCGCTGGCCGATCTTGCCCGCCAGCATCAGCAGGGTGCTGTCGAGGAGTTCGTGGACGTCGGCGTTCTGGAACGGCGCGCGGTCGAGCTGGGAGTACTGCTTGGCCGCGTCGACGAGATGCGAGATGCGGGTGGTGGAGTCGTTGATCTCGTCCATCAACAGCTCGGTCTCGACGGTGTAGTTGAGCCAGCCGATCGCGCTCGGCAGGATCTCCGCGTCCACCGCCGCCGCGACCTGGTCCAGCCAGTCCTCGTCGATACCGGCCTGGACGAAGGTGGGCGCGATCCGCCAGCCGTCCTGGATGTCGTGGTCGTCGAGCCAGTCGGTGACCACGTCCTCCCGGTCGGCGGCCTCCAGCGGACTGAGCGTGGGTGCCTTGGCGACCCGCTCGGCGGTGCGTTCCTGGAGGTCGATGAGGTTCGCCATCACCTCGGGTGAGTACGACCCCTGCGCGATGATCGCCAGCTTGTGCCGCATCTTGCCGACCCGCTCGCGCAGCGTCGCGGTCGCCCGTACGGCCGCCGCGGCGGGGTTGTTGAGCTCGTGCGTGAGCCCGGCGGACAACGAGCCCAGCGCCAGCAGCCGTTCGCGTTGCCCGACCGCCTGCTGAGTGCTCTTGACACCGAAGAAGAGGCCCTCCAGCAGATGCACCGCCATCGGGAACCACTCCTGCATGATGTCCGCGAAGGTGTCGGCGGGCAGCACGAAGAACCGCGTCGGCTCGGTGACGCGCATGGAGTTGTTGTAGACCTGCGGCACCCGGTCACCCAGGTACGCCTGCATGGACCCGGCGTACACCCCGCGCTGGGAGGTCCGGGTCACCTCCACGTCATCCCCGCCGACCCGGCGGGACAGCACGACGGTGCCCTCGATCATCACGTAGAAGCAGGTGGCCGGATCGCCCTCGGTGTACACGGGGCCGGGCTCGAACCTCTCCACTCGCCCCTCGCCGCACAGGCGGCCGAGCTGCTCGGGGGTCAACTTCTCGAACAGGAACAGCGACCCGATCTCCGAGGGCTCGCACGGGATCAACTGCTCGCTCATGACTGCTCCAGATAGCGGTGGACGAGCATCACGGCCATGGCTCCCTCTCCGACGGCGGACGCGACACGCTTGGCGGACTCGGCACGGGCGTCGCCCGCCACGAACACACCGGGCACATTGGTCTCCAGGTGGTACGGCGGCCGGTCCAGCTCCCAGTCGGCCGGCGGTCGCCCGTCGGCGGCGAGGTCGGGCCCCGCCAGGATGAATCCACGCTCGTCCCGCAGCACCGTGTCGTCCAGCCAGTCGGTCAGCGGGGCCGCGCCGATGAAGACGAACACCCACTGGGCGTCGACGAGTTCGGTCCGTCCGCTGTCCACGTCACGCAGCGTCAGCTGCTCCAGGTGGCCGGAGCCGTGCGCGGACTCCACGACCGTCCGGGGCCGCACCGAGATGTTCGGCGCCTCCTCGATCTGCTGCACCAGGTAGTGCGACATGGACGTCGACAGCGACGCCCCGCGCACCAGCAGCGTCACCGACTTGGCGCCCCGCGAGAGATACATCGCCGCCTGCCCGGCGGAGTTGGCGCCGCCGACGATGTACACGTCCTGGCCCTGGCAGGCGGGCGCCTCCGTCAGCGCCGACCCGTAGTACACCCCGCAGCCGGTCAGGTCCGCGCAGCCCGGTGCCTGCAACTGGCGGTAGGACACGCCGGTCGCAAGGATCACACTGTGCGCGCCGACCGCCGACCCGTCCGAGAACCGTATGATCCGGGCCGCGCCGCACACCTCCAGTCCCGTCACCTCGCGCGCGGTGAGGATCTCGGCGCCGAACTTCGTCGCCTGGCGCCGGGCCCGGTCGGTGAGCTGGGCGCCCGAGACACCGTCCGGGAAGCCGAGGTAGTTCTCGATCCGGGAGCTCTGCCCGGCCTGTCCGCCGGTCGCCGACCGCTCCACCAGCACCGTCCGCAGCCCCTCCGACGCCCCGTACACGGCCGCGCCGAGCCCGGCGGGTCCGCCGCCGATGACGACCAGGTCGTAGAAGTCGGCTGTCGGTGTCGTGGCCAGCCCGACCCTGGCGGCCAGCTCGGGTGCCTCCGGTGCCACTAGGGGCGTCCCGTCGGGGGTGACCACCAGCGGCAGCCGCTGCCCGTCGTGCCCGGCGGCGGCCAGCAGCCGCTGTCCCTCCGGCTCCTCGGCGGAGTACCAGCGGTAGGGCACCTGGTTGCGGGCCAGGAACTCCCGCACCTCCGAAGAGCGCGCCGACCAGCGGTGCCCGACCACCTTGGTGCTGGGCACCGGTCGGTAGTCGCTGCGCCGCCACGCCTCCAGCAGGTCGTCCAGGACCGGGTAGAGCTTCTCCTCCGGCGGGTCCCACGGCTTGAGCAGGTAGTGGTCGAGGTCCACGACGTTGATCGCGTCGATCGCCGCGCTCGTGTCCGCGTACGCGGTCAGCAGGACCCGCCGCGCACCCGGGTACACGTCCAGGGCCTGTTCCAGGAACTCGATGCCGTTCATCTGCGGCATGCGGTAGTCGGCCAGGATCACCGCGACGAGATCGCCGCGCAGCTTCAGCTCGCGCAGCGCATCCAGCGCGGACTCGCCGGACTCCGCGCGCACGATCCGGTGCGACTCGCCGTAGCGCCGCCGCAGATCGCGGGCGACCGCCCGGGACACTCCCGGGTCGTCGTCCACGGTCATGATGACGGTCCGCGCTGCCTCGGCGGCCTGTGTCATACGTCTCCCACCCCGGGCGTCACTTCTCGACGCGGCGGCGAGCGTCCTCAGGGCGCGGTTCGCCGAGCCGACTCTCGGCCATCGTATGTTCGATCCGGCCGCTTCGCTCAGGTACGCGGGCGGCGGTCGGCGCCCGGCCGCGAAGCTCTCAGTGGTGCCGCGCGGCGAGCACGCAGAACTCGTTGCCCTCCGGGTCCACGAGGACCACCCACGGCTGTTCGCCCTGGCCGACGTCCGCGTGGCGCGCGCCGAGCGCGAGGAGGCGGTTCACCTCGGCCTCCTGGTCGTCGGGACGGAAGTCGAGGTGGAGGCGGTTCTTGATGGTCTTTCCCTCCGGGACGGGCCCGAAGATCAGTCCGGGGACACGGTCCCTCTCTGGCCGGATCTCGTACTCGTCGGCCGAGTCGTTCAGCACGACCCAGCCGAGTGCCTCGGCCCACCAACGGCCCAGGGCCACGGGGTCGGCCGCGTCCACGTTCACCTGCTCCCACTCCAATGCCATGGCCGCAGCGTAGTGAAGACTGGGTGCCACGGACGTGACCGCGACACGAGGAGGCAGCCGGAATGACGCGCCCGATCACGGCAGGGGTGGACGGAACGGAGGAGAGCCTCGCCGGGCTGTCCTGGGCCGCCCGCGAAGCCGTCCGCCGAGGGCTCGCCCTGCGGGTGGTGCACGCCTGGCAGTTCCAGCCGCACGACGCGATCGAAGCGGGGGACGAGCACACCCAGAGCCAGTGGGTGCGCGACGGGCTGGCCGAGGCGGCCCGTACCGTCACCGAGCGGCATCCGGGCCTGGACGTGACCACCGAAGTCGTCGAGGGCACGCCCGCCGAGGCGCTCGTCGCCGCCGCGGGTGAGGCCGAGATGCTGGTGCTGGGCTCGCGCGGCCACGGCCGGGTCGTCGGATTCCTGCTGGGCTCCGTAGGACAGCAGGTGATCGCCGAGGCCACGCGGCCGGTCGTGCGGGTACGGGCCGGGGACGAGCCGTCCGGCGAGGCCGCCGGGCGCGAGATCGTCGTCGGCCAGCAGGGCGACCCCGACGACAGCGCCGCCGTGCTGCGGTTCGCCTTCGAGACGGCAGCGGCACGCGGCGCGACCGTGCGCGCTGTACGGGCCTGGACCCTGCCGCCGCTGTTCGCCTACAGCCCGGGCTCCCTGAAGCTGCTCGACGAGGCCGGGGGACTGGAGCCGTACGAGAAGAAGGCCCTGGGCGAGGCGCTGCGGCCGTGGCGGGAGCGGTTCCCAGAGGTCCCTGTCGTCGAGCATGTGGAGATGGGCAGCGGCGGGCAGGTGCTGCTGTCGGTCGCGGGGCGGGCCCAGCTGATGGTCGTCGGGCGCCGGGCCCACCGTACGGCGGTGGGTGCCCGGATCGGCTCGGTGGCGCACGGCATGCTGCACCATGCGGACTGCCCGGTGGCCGTGGTGCCGCACGACTGAGTCAGGCGGACTTCAGCCGGACATCAGTCGGACGTCGTCGGCTGCAGCGTCTCGCGGGCCGTGGGCAGGATGTTCTTGATGTAGTCCTCGACCACCGCGTCCAGGCCGATGTCGTGCTGCGCCCGCTCGCACAGGTACCAGCGGTGTTCGAGCAGCTCGTGGTAGATCTCGGCCGAGTCCATGGCGCCGCGCAGCTCCAGCGGTACGGCCCGCACGGTGGGCCGGAAGACGTCGCGCACCCAGCGGTGCGCGAGCACCTCGGGGCGGGCGCCGAGGGGGTCGCCCGGGGCGTAGTCGTCCTGGGTGGCCATCCAGCTCTCCAGGTCGTTCAGCAGCCGCCTGGCCTGGTTCTCCTCGGTGTCCAGGCCCGTCAGGCGCAGCAGCTGGCGCTGATGGTGGCCGGCGTCGACGACCTTCGGCACGAAGGTGACCGTGTCGCCGTTCGCGGCGTGCTCGATCTGCATCTCGGCCACGTCGAAGCCGAGGTCGTTCAGGCGGCGTATCCGGCGCTCTATGTAGTGGTACTTGCCCGCCGGGTAGACCGACGTGCGGGTCAGCTCCTGCCACAGGCTCTGGTAGCGGGCGCAGATCTCGGTGCCGAACTCGATCGGGTCGACGGAGGGGTGCAGCGCCCCGGAGGCCTCCAGGTCCAGCAGCTCCCCGCTGATGTTGACCCGCGCGAGGTCCAGGTCGTAGTCGCGCTGGCCCTCGCTGAGCTGCGGATGCAGATCACCGGTCTCCGCGTCCACCAGATACGCGGCATAGGCGCCCGCGTCGCGCCGGAACAGCGTGTTGGACAGCGAGCAGTCGCCCCAGGCGAACCCGGCGAGATGGAGGCGGACCAGCAGCACGGCCAGCGCGTCCATCAGCCGGTGCATGGTCGCCGGACGCATCGTCGTCTCGAACATCGAACGGTACGGCTGCGACCCGCGCAGGTGCCGGGTGACCAGGACCGACTCCAGCGGGCCGCCCTCGGCGTCGGTGCGGCCGGTGACCACGGCGAGCGGGTCGACCGCGGGAATGCCGAGGCGGTCCAGATCGCGCAGCAGCTCGTACTCACGCAGGGCCGGGCGCTCGGCGAGCTCCTTGACGGCGATCACCTCGCTGCCGGCCCGGGCGTAGCGCACGACGTGGCGGGAGATACCGCGCGGGAGCGGGACCAGGACCTCCTCCGGCCATTCCTCCAGCGGCAGCTGCCAGGGCAGCTCCAGCAGCAGGCCGGGGTGCTCCGGATTGGTCGCGCTGATCTGGAGTGCCATGGGCCGTTCGTCCTCGCCTCGCGGTGATCGTCAGCTCACCCTAAAGGGCGCGTTCCCGGGCCTGAAGAGCAGCTTCCCGCACCGGGCCCCGGTGCAGCGGCCCGTGTCCGGGCAGGAGTACGTCGCCCTTGAGGCCTTCGAGCACGGCCAGTGACGCCACGGCCTGGGCGCGCTCGCGGTGGAACATGTCCGGCAGCAGCTGCGGGCCCTTGATCCGCGATGTGGGGTGCCCGCTCACCAGCGCGTCGCCCGCGATCACCACACCGGCGTCCGGGAGGTGGTAGGCGCAGTGACCGTCGGTGTGGCCGGGCGTGTGGACCGGGACGGGACGGCCGGGCAGGTCCAGCGGGCCCGCCGCCGGGAACGCCTCGGGGGAGGTCACCGGGACGTGCGCGGTGCCGCCGGAGCGGATCGCGTGGATCGCCCAGGGCAGGACACCCGGCCGCCAGCCGTTGCGCAGGACCGTCCCGACGGTCACCTGGTGCAGGAACTCCCGCCGGGCGTGCGGCACTTCGGCCTCGTGGAGGTATATCGGCGTACCGTACGTGTCGCGCAGGTACTCGGCGTTGCCCAGGTGGTCGGTGTGCGCGTGCGTGATCAGTACGGCCGCGACCGCCTCCGGTGCACTGCCCACCTCCGCCAGGGAGGCGAGCAGTTTCGGCCGGTCCCCGGGGTAGCCCGTGTCGATCAGCGTGACCGCGTCCCCCTCGGTCAGGATCACCCAGTTCGTGTTGCTGCCGTGCACCAGATAGGTGCCGTCCGCGACTTGCTGCACATCTGCCCGCATGATCGTCCCGCGTGGTGAGGTCTGTGCCCGACGGACCCAGCAAAGCAGATCAACGAGAACGTGTGACCGGCGGGTCGGGACGCATCCCGAACAGGAACCGCGTCAGCCGCGTTCTGCGCACCAGCCCCTCGTACAGCGCGAAGATCACCACCAGCGAACCGGCCACGATCACCACGTACTCGACCACGATCGGCGCCGACCAGCCCACCACGCCGTACGCCAGCGCGACCACGACCGGCTGGTGCAGCACGTACACGGGCAGCGCGGCGATCCCGAGGTGGGCCATCGCGCGCGACGGCGCCCGGGCCTCACGCGGGCGGTCCAGCAGCCCGAGGATCGCCACGACCCAGCACCAGCCCGCCGCCCCGAAGACCGCCCGCGTCACCAGCGCGAAAGGGCTCCCGTCGGTGAACGGGTCGTCCAGTGAGACGAACCCGGGCGCGGTTCCCGCGAACAGGACCAGCCCGGCCGCGCCCACCGGCACGGCGAGCCGGCGCAGCGCGGCACGCACGCGTGCGTCATCGGCGAGGGCGTAGCCGAAGAGGAAGAACACCAGGTAGGCCCAGCGGTTCCAGCCCGCGAAGCCCTCCTCCATGCCCAGGAACGCGTTGATCCCGGCGAGCGGGAGGAGGGGCAGGAGCAGCAGGGCCGGACGCCGCTCCACCGCCGGCCCCAGGCGCTCCGACCTGGCCGCCGTCGGCGCCGCGACGGGCGCGATGAGCAGGCTGAAAGTGAGCAGGAGCACGACGAACCACAGATGGCCCGTCTCGAACTGCTCCCCGTCGAGGACGAACGGGAAGTCGGCCGCGTCCAGATGGACGGTGAGGAAGCGGGGCCAGAAACTCCCGTACGACTCGTCGTAGCCGGGGTCGGCGGCCCGCAGCCGCAGCCACTGGGGGAGCGGGCACAGGACGAGCGTCCCGAAGACCAGCGGAACGCCCAGGCGCAGCAGGCGCTCCCGGGCGAAGCGGGCGGGACCGCGCCGGCGGATCGAGTACCGGGAGCCGAGCCCGGCGACGAGGAACAGCATGGGCATCGCCCACACGACCCCGAACCCGGCGAGCACGGTGATGGCCTCGGTCGTCCGCGGGTTCTTGACGTAGAAGTCGTCGTCCGGCGAGAACACCAGGGCGGAGTGGAAGAGGACCAGACCGAGGACGACCAGGACGCGCAGCGTGTCGAGTTCGGCGCGGCGGGGAGCGGTGGCCGGGACCTGCGTCTGGGCGCTCATCCGGACCAGTGTGGGGGCGCGTCGGGGCTTCGCCCAGAGGAAGGGCTGCCTCCGGCACCGTCCGCCGGAGGCAGGCCCCGCGTGCGCCCGAAGCGGCCGCCTCTCCGCCTCAGTGCACGCCGTGCGGGCGGAACTGCACGCTGATGCGTGGTCCCGCGGCGCGTGTGGTCTTCGGTATCGAGTGCTCCCAGGTCCGCTGGCAGGAGCCGCCCATCACGATGAGGTCGCCGTGCCCCAGCGGACGCCGAATCGTCTGGCGGCCGCCCCGCATCGAGCGCAGCAGCAGATCCCGGGGCGCGCCCACGGAGAGGATCGCGACCATGGTGTTCTCGCGGGCGCCCCGTCCGATCCGGTCCCCGTGCCAGGCGACGCTGTCCCGGCCGTCGCGGTAGTAGCAGAGCCCGGCCGTCGTGAAGGGCTCGCCCAGTTCCTCGGCGTAGTGCTCGGACAGTGTGTCCCGGGCCTCGGCGAGGACGGGGTGCGGCAGCGTGTCGTCGGCGCCGTAGAAGGCGAGCAGCCGCGGTACGTCGACCACGTGGTCGTACATCGTGCGCCGCTCGGCACGCCACGGGACCTCGGTGGCGAGCTGTTCGAACAACGCGTCGGCCCCGCTGAGCCAGCCCGGCAGGACGTCGATCCACGCGCCGTCGGCGAGCCGGGTGCGGCGGATCCCGGCGAGGGAGCCGAGCCGCAGCTCGTCGGTCTGGTCGAACAGGGAGCCCTGGAGGTGCGTGGCCATGCTTCCAGCGTACCCCTGAATCGAAAATCTGTTCCTATTCGGTTTCCGGCGGGCTTCTCGCACCTCTTTCGATCGGGTTTCCCGTCCCCTCTTTGGATACATTGGTGTATCGGATACATTCACGTATCGAACGGGGGTGCCGGTATGACGGTTCAGGAAACGACCAAGCGCGTCACCAAGCGCCGCGTCCGTACGCGGGCCAACCTCCTCGACGCCGCGTTCGCCGTGTTCGCCGCCAAGGGGTTCGGGCGCGTCTCCATCGAGGAGGTCTGCGAGGCCGCCGGCTACAGCAGGGGCGCCTTCTACTCCAACTTCGGCAGTCTGGACGAGCTGTTCTTCGCCCTCTACCGGCAGCGCGCCGACGTGATCGCGGAGCAGGTGTCCGGGGCGCTCGCCCTCGACGGGCCGGACCTGGACGTGCCGGCCGCCGTGGAGCGGGTGACCGACGTGCTGCTCCTGGACCGCGACTGGCTGCTGGTGAAGACGGACTTCCTGGTGCACGCCGCCCGCCACCCGGCCGTCGCGCAGACCCTGCTGGAACATCGCGCCCGGCTGCGCGAGGCCATCGCCGAACGGCTCGCCCGCGCACGGGGCCACACCGAACTGCCCGCCGTGCTCGGCGACATCGACGGCGCCGCCCACGCGGTGGTCGCCGCATACGACGGAGTCACCACCCAACTGCTGCTGGACAAGGACGTCGAGCACGCTCGGGAGTGGCTGGGGCAACTGCTCACCGCGCTGCTCTCCGACGGCAGCGACACCACCCGATGAGGACATGAGGAAGGGACGGTCGCCATGGATGCCGACGTCATCGTCGTCGGAGCGGGACTCGCGGGCCTGGTCGCCGCGAGCGAACTGACCAGCCGGGGCCGCAGGGTCGCGCTGGTGGACCAGGAGAACGCCGCCAACCTCGGCGGGCAGGCGTTCTGGTCCTTCGGCGGGCTCTTCCTCGTCGACTCCCCGGAGCAGCGGCGCCTGGGCATCAAGGACTCCCTCGACCTGGCCTGGAACGACTGGCAGGGCAGCGCCCAGTTCGACCGGGCGGACGACGAGGACTCGTGGGCGGTGCGCTGGGCGCGTGCGTACGTCGAGTTCGCGGCGGGCGAGAAGCGGGCCTGGCTGGACACACACGGCATCAAGTTCCTGCCGACGGTCGGCTGGGCCGAGCGCGGCGACCTGCGCGCCGACGGCCACGGCAACTCCGTGCCCCGGTTCCACATCGCCTGGGGCACCGGCACCGGCGTCGTGGAGCCGTTCGTCCGGTACGCCAAGCAGGCCTCGCGCGACGGGCTGCTCACCTTCTACCACCGGCACCAGGTCGACGAGCTGGTCATCGAGGACGGCGCGGCGCGCGGTGTGCGCGGCACGGTCCTTGCCGACGACCACTCGCCACGCGGCGTCGCCTCCAACCGCGACCGCGTGGGCGAGTTCGAGCTGACCGCCCAGGCCGTCGTCGTCACCACCGGCGGCATCGGCGCCAACCACGACATCGTCCGCCGCTACTGGCCCGAGCGCCTCGGCACCCCGCCCACCGAGATGGTCACCGGCGTCCCCGCCTACGTCGACGGGCGGATGCTCGACATCAGCGACCGGGCGGGCGTACGGCTGGTCAACCGCGACCGCATGTGGCACTACACCGAGGGCCTGCAGAACTGGGACCCGATCTGGCCCGGCCACGGCATCCGCATCCTGCCCGGACCGTCCTCCCTGTGGTTCGACGCCCTCGGCCGCCGCCTGCCCGACCCCTGTCTGCCGGGGTACGACACCCTCGGCACCCTCAAGCACCTGCGCACCGACGCGGACATCGCGGACTACGACCACTCCTGGTTCATCCTCACCCAGAAGATCATCGAGAAGGAGTTCGCGCTCTCGGGCTCCGAGCAGAACCCCGACATCACCGCCAAGGACCGCGCCGGGTTCCTCAAGGAGCGGGTGCTCGGCAAGGGCGCCCCGGGGCCGGTGGCGGCGTTCCTGCGCAACGGCGCGGACTTCGTGACCGCCTCCAACCTGGAGCAACTGGTCGGCAAGATGAACCAGTTGACGGACAAGCCGCTCCTCGACGCGGAGGGCATCCGGCGCCAGATCGAGGCGCGCGACCTGCAGATCGCCAACCCCTACAGCAAGGACGCCCAGGTGCAGGGCATCCGCAACGCCCGCCGCTACATCGGCGACCGCCTCGGCCGCGTCGCCACCCCGCACCGCATCCTCGACCCGGCGGCCGGCCCCCTGATCGGCGTCAAGCTGCACATCCTGACCCGCAAGACCCTCGGCGGAATCCAGACCGACCTCGACTCCCGCGCGCTCGGAGCCGACGGCACGCCCATCGACGGTCTGTACGCCGCGGGCGAGGTCGCCGGGTTCGGCGGCGGCGGCGTCCACGGCTACAACGCCCTTGAGGGCACCTTCCTCGGTGGCTGCCTGTTCTCGGGCCGGGCGGCGGGCCGGGCCGCGGCGCGGCAGACGGCCTGACGGTGGTGTGCGGCCCGTCTCCTCACGCCTGGAGGAGGCGGGCCAGCACGGCGGCGTGACTCTCCTCGGGGGACTTCGACGCCGTCAGCAGCGTCACATCGCCCTTGCTCGCCAGCTCCCGCACATGATCGACGAGTTCGGCCGCCTCGGGCTCGGCCAGCTCCGCCTCGTAGCGGCCCGCGAACTCCTCGTACGACCGCTCGTCCGCGTGATACCAGCGCCGCAGCTCGGTCGACGGGGTGAGTCCCTTGGGCCACTCGTCCACCCGGGCCGCGTCCTTCGACAGTCCGCGCGGCCACAGCCGGTCGACCAGGACACGCACTCCGTCCTCGGGCTCGGGTGCTTCGTAGACACGACGGATACGAACGCTCATGGCCGGCCCTTCTCGGGTGCGAGTTCTCAGGTGCGAGATCTGGGGTTGTGATTTCTCGGGTGTGCGCTCTCGGGTGTGTGCTCTCGGCGCGGGTGGGCAACCCGTCGGACCTGACGAGTTCCTCACAAGTGTCGGTCAAGGTCTATTCATGATCACGCACAAGCCCCGTGTCGCCCTGCTGGCCGCCGCCTCGCTGCTGATGACCGGCTGCGGCGGCGGTGCCGCGGCGACGCCGGACCACGAGCCCGCTGCCGCCGGGCCCACGACCAGCAGGCCCAAGCCCGACATCGCCCTCGGCGCGGCGCTGCGGCGACTGCCGGGCCTGGGCCCCGAGACCTGGGCGAAGCTGCCTTCCGAGACCCGGCAGGTGGTCGTGGTCAGCGGACAGGGCAGGAACTCGGCACGGTCCAAGGTCGTCCTGTACGAGCGCACCGACACCGGCTGGGAGCCCGGCGCCGAGTGGCCCGCCCACAACGCCCTGCGCGGCTGGACCGACCGGCACCGCGCCGGCGATCTGCGTTCGCCCATCGGAGTCTTCACCCTCACGGACGCCGGTGGACTGCTGCGCGACCCCGGCAGCAGGCTGCCGTACGACCACGGCGTCGGATTCACCACCACCGGCACCGGCTTCGAGGGCGAGCCCCTCGCGGGCTCCTTCGACTACGTGATCGCCATCGACTACAACCGCGAGCCCGGCAATTCCCCCCTCGACTGGACCCGCCCCCTCGGCGCCGGACGCGGCGGCGGAATATGGCTGCACGTCGACCACGGCGGGCCCACGCAGGGCTGCGTCAGCATCGCGCGCGAGCACATGAGGGAACTGCTGCTCGCTCTCGACCCCGACCGGCACCCCGTCGTCGTCATGGGCGACGCCGGCTCGCTGGCCCACTGAGACCCCGAGCCGTTTAGGATTCCGCCGCGTGTGCGCACATGTGCTGGTCGCCGAGGACGAGGAGATGCAGGCCGAACTCATCCGCCGCACCCTGCTGGCGGAGGGTCACACCGCCACCGTGGTCCACGACGGGCCCGCCGCGCTGGACGCGGTCCGGCGCCGGCGGCCCGACCTGGTGGTGCTGGACCTCATGCTGCCGGTGATCGACGGCTTCGGGGTGTGCCGGGTGCTGCGCCGGGACGACGACGTCCCGGTGCTGATGCTGACGGCCCGCTCGGCGGAGGACGATGTGCTGCTCGGCCTCGAACTCGGTGCCGACGACTACATGACCAAGCCGTACAGCCCGCGCGAGCTGATGGCCCGGATCCGTACGGTGCTGCGGCGCAGCGGGCGGGCCGGCGGGCGGCGCGAGGAACCCGTCGTACGCGCGGCGGGGATCGCCGTCGACCCGGTACGGCACGAGGTGCGGTGCGACGGGGCGGCTGTGGAGTGCACTCCCGCCGAGTTCGAGATCCTGCTGGCCATGGTCGCCGAACCCGAACGCGTCTTCTCCCGACGGCAGTTGCTGGAGTGCACCCGGGGCACCGACCGGGCCTCCACCGAACGGGCCGTCGACGTCCACATCATGAACCTGCGCAAGAAGATCGAGGCCGACCCGCGCCGGCCCGCGCGGCTGCTGACCGTCTTCGGCGTCGGCTACAAGCTCAGCGGCGCCCGCGCATGACCGCGCGGATACCGCTGCGCAAGCGCCTGCTGGTCCGGCTGCTGATCGCCTCGGTGCTGAGGCGGCGACGGCCTGGCTGGCGGTGGAGACCACCACCCGGGCGCTGCGGGAGGAGCAGGGACAGGTCCTCGCCGAGGACATGGACGTCCTCGCCCGGCTCAGCGGCTATGCCGCCACCCACGCCGACTGGAAGGGGGTGGAGGAGACGGTCCGTGAGCTGTCCGCGCGGACCGGCCGCAGGATCGCCCTCACCACCACGGACCGCCGGACCATCGCCGACTCGGCGCCGCGCGGCACCTCACTGCCGCCGCGCGCCGCCGCCACCGTCGACCCCCTGCACATCGACACCTACACCGAGCGGGGAGCGCAGCGCGGCGGAGTCGATCCGCGCGTCGTGGGCCCGTACCGCGTGACCGACGAGGAGCGGGCCCGGCTGGAGAAGCTCGCCGATCTGCGGCAGCGGTGCTTCGCCCGCAACGGCTACGAGGCCACCGTCGTGCAGACGCCGAGCGGCCGGCCGGTCGTCACCGACCACGACGGACCCGTCTCGGGTGGGGTCGTGCCCGACGAGTGCGCCGACGGACTGCTCAACACCCCCACGCCGACCGAGGACAAGGCACTGTCCGACCTGAACGAGCGCGCCCGCGCCTGTCTCGACCGGCACGGACTGAGCCCCGGTTCGGACGCATTCGTCGCGGTCGACGTGACCGAGAAGCAACTCGGCACCCGCTACCTCATGGGCAAGACGGCCCGGCCCGGCGACCGAGCGGCGCTGCGCGACGCGGACCGCTGCGTCGACGCGGCACGCCGCGCCCAACTCGACCCGTACGTCGCTCCCGTGGCTGAACTCTTCCTGGGCGGCGGGGACACCACCGCCGTCCGGTTCGACATGTCACCGGCCAACAAGGCCAAGGTCGTCGGCGCAGCCGGACTCGTCCTGGCCGTCACCGTGGCCGTGACCGGCGGCGTCGCGACCCGGCTCGTCCGGCCGCTGCGGGCGCTCACCGAGGCGGCCCAGCAGCCGCCCGAGCTGCATGCGCGGGTCCCCGTCACCACCCGCGACGAGACCGGCATCCTCGCCGCGGCCTTCAACGAACTCGCCGACCGCCGGGAGCGGTTGGAGGCCCAGCGCAAGGCGATGGTCAGCGATGTCGCCCATGAACTGCGCAGCCCGCTCACCAACATCCGCGGCTGGCTGGAGGTCACCCGCGACGGCGTCGTCGACCCGGATCCCGCACTGCTCGCCTCCCTGCACGAGGAGGCCCTCGTCCTCCAGCGCGTCATCGACGACCTGCAGGACCTCGCCGCCGCCGACGCCGGCACGCTGCGTCTGCACCGCGAGCCCGTCCGCGCCGACGAACTCCTCGACCAGGTCGCCGCCGCCCACCGCGTCGCCGCCGACACGGCCGGTGTCGCCCTGCGCACCACGGCGGACGGCACGCCCTGGCTGGACGCCGACCCCGTCCGGATGCGCCAGGCGCTCGGCACCCTCGTCTCCAACGCTCTGCGCCACACGCCGGCCGACGGCACGGTGACGCTCGCCGCCCGGCGCGACGGCGACGACGTCGTCCTCGACGTCACCGACACGGGCACCGGTATCGACCCCGAGGATCTGACGTACGTCTTCGACCGGTTCTGGCGTGCGGAGAAGTCCCGCAGCAGGCGCACCGGAGGCAGCGGACTCGGCCTGCCGATCGTGCGGCACCTGGTCGCCGCGCACGACGGCACGGTCGAGGCGGCGAGCGAGCCCGGCGCCGGTTCCGTGTTCACGCTGCGGCTGCCGGCCGCCCCGGCGCCGGAGTGAGCCGGGCGGCCGCGACACATGTCCCGCCGGGGCCGTCGGTCACCCGGCCCGCTGCCGCAGCGCCCTTCGCTCGGCCTCGCTCTTGCCGCCCCAGATCCCGATGAACTGGTCCTTGTCCAGCGCCCAGCGCAGACACTGCTCCCGGACCGAGCAGCGCCGGCAGACGGCCTTCGCCTGCTCCGTCTGCAGGACTGTCGGCCCCGATGTGCCGATCGGGTAGAAGAGGTCGGGGTCCTCATGGCGGCAGGCGGCGTGGTTTCGCCAGTTGTCCATCAATGTCACCTGCGATCGTCGAACGTGCCCTCGGTGGATGCATTACTCGTTTTCGAGTCGCCTGTCGATGCGCAAGTGAAACCCCGTTGGATCCCGGCAGATCCGGTCACTGTTCCCGAATGCCCCACGGGGAGCCGTATACGGTGAGCAGGTCCAGGAAGGGGCGGGCCGGGAAAGCCTCCGGGCCCAGCACGCCCGCGCCCGACCAGACGCCGGTGGCGAGGAGTTCGAGCGCGACGACCGGGTTGAGGGCGGTCTGCCACACCACCGCCTGGCTGCCGTACTCCGCCATGGACCACTGGTTGTCGACCACGTGGTACAGATACACCTCGCGCGGCTGCCCGTCCTTCACCCCCCGCACCCAGGTGCCGGCGCAGGTCTTGCCGTGCATCCGCTCGCCCAGCGTCGCCGGGTCCGGCAGACACGCGGCGACGACGTCCCGGGGCGAGACCCGCACCGGCCCGTCGGCGCTGGGCACCGTCACCGGCTCGGTGCTGTCCAGGCCCAGCAGGTGCAGTGTCCTCAGCGTGCTGACGAACTCCTCGCCCAGGCCGTACTTGAACGTCACGCGCCGCGCGTCGACCCAGCGCGGGACCAGCAGCACCTCCTCGTGCTCCACGTTCACGCACTCGACCGGGCCGATGCCCTCGGGGAAGTCGAACAGTTCCGGCTCGCTGAAGGGTTCCGTGGTGAACCAGCCGCGCCCGGCCTCGTAGACCACCGGCGGATTGAGGCACTCCTCGATCGTGGTCCAGATGCTGAAGGACGGCGCGAAGTCATAGCCGTCCACGGTGAGGTTCGCGCCGTCCCGGACGCCGATCTCCTCGATCTCGTCGAACAGTTCGTCTGCCGCGTACCGGGCGAAGACGTCCGACAGTCCCGGCTCCACGCCCATGCCGACCAGCGCCAGCGCACCCGCCTTCTCCCAGTCGGCCGCCTGCTCGAACTGAGCGTCGCCCAGCTTGACCCCGCACTCCTCGTACGGCCGCTCCGGATGCGGCCGCGACAGCGACATCGCCATGTCGACATATGTGGCCCCGGCCGTGCGCGCGGCCTGGAACAGCGGCATCACGAAGCGCGGGTCGGTGGCGTTGAGGAGTACGTCGCACGCGTGCCGCTCCAGCAGCGCGACCACCGCCGCCTCGTCGCCCGCGTCGACGCGCTCGGCCAGGAAGCGGGCGTCACCGCCGAGTGCCGCGACGGCCGCCTCGGCGCGCGCGGGGTCGTAGTCGGCGACCACCATCGCCTCGAAGAACGGACGCCGGGCGGCGATCCGGGTGATGGCGGTGCCCACCCCGCCGGCGCCCACGAGCAGTACACGCATGACAAGTCTCCCTCGACTGAAGGTCTACGACTGAAGGTCTACGACGTGGTGGGGCCCCGCCGGAGATACAACCCCGCCCCTTCGCGTAAGGTCAATGGCGTTGGCGTAAGGATGGAGGATGCGATGCCCAAACCGGTCGTACCGGAGGAAAAGCGGCGTCGACGTCGTCCCACCAAGAGTGGCAACGTGCTGTCGGAGCGGCTGATAGTCGACACGGCGTTGCGCATACTGCGCGAACACGGCAGCGCCGGGCTCACCGCCCGCCGTCTCGGCCTGGCGCTCGACGCCGACCCGAGCACGCTGTACCGGTACTTCCGCGGCATGGACGATCTGACCCTGGCCATCGGCGACGCCCTCATGGGCCAGGCGCTCGAGGGCTGGGAGCCGACGGGGGAGTGGCGTGAGGACCTGCGCGCCGTCGGCCTGCGCATCCACGCCGCGTATCTGGCCCATCCGCAGGCCGCCGTGCTGACCACCAGCCGGGTCACCGGCCGGTCCAACGAACTCGCCGCCGACGAGGCCGTGCTGGACATCCTGCGCGGGGCCGGATTCCCGTTGCCGGACACCGTCCGCATCTACCACGCCTTCATCGACCAGACGCTGGCCTTCGCGGCGCTCGACGCGGCGTCGCTGGCCCTGCCGAGCGATGCGCTGCGCGCCGACGAGGACATGTGGCGGTCGACGTATGCGCGGCTGCCTCGCGCGACGCATCCCCGGATCGCCGAGGCGGCTTCGCTGCTGGCTGCTCGGATGGTGAACAGTGCGTATCCGACGGCCTTGGAGATGCTGCTCGACAGTGCCGCCGGCCGGCTCGAGGCGGTCCGCTGACGGTGCCGCGCCGCCGTCTTCGGTCTACGGCGCCCTCGTGGCCGGTCGCCTTGTGGTGCCTGCCGCAGGACGATCCTTCGACTCGCTCAGCGCCGCAGTGCCTCCGCCGCCGTGGCCGTCACCGCCTCGGTCACCGCCGCCAGCGCGGGCGAGTCCAGCTTCCACTGCTGCCAGTACAGCGGGACGTCGACCGGGCGGTCCGGGGCGAGCTGCACGAGGCGGCCCTCCCGCAGGTGCGGTTCCGCCTGGGCCTCGGGGAGCAGGCCCCAGCCCAGTCCGGCGACCACGGACGACAGGAAGCCCTCCGAGGTGGGGACGTGGTGCCGTACCGTACTCGCGCCCGTACGGGTGCGCCGCAGCCCGCGGACGAAGGCGTCCTGGAGATCGTCACTGCGGTCGAAGGTCATCACCGGCGCCCGCACGAGCGCGTCCCCCAGCGGACCGCCGAGATGCCGGTCGGCGAACTCCGGGCTCGCCGCGGCCAGATAGCGCATCCGGCCCAGCGGTCGCACCGAACAGCCCGCCACCGCGTCCGGTGACGACGTCACCGCCGCCATCACCAGCCCCTCCCGCAGCAGCGTCGCCGTACGGCTCTCGTCCTCCCGGCGCAGCTCGAAGCAGAGCCGCGGCTCCTCGGGCACCCGCGTGAGCGCCGCCAGGAACCACGTCGCCAGCGAGTCGGCGTTGACCGCGATCGACACCCGGGTCGCGTCTCCGGCACCGCTCAGCCCGAGCTCGGCCCGTGCGTCGCGCTCCAGCCGGGCGAGCTGGCGGGCGAACCGGACGACGACCCCGCCCGACTCGGTCGGCCGCACCGGCTTCGTCCGCACCAGCAGCACCCGCCCCGTGCGCTGCTCCAGCGCCTTCACCCGCTGGCTCACCGCCGACGGCGTCACATGCAGCGCCGCGGCGGCCGCGTCGAAGGTGCCCTCGTCCACCACCGCCAGCAGCGTCCGCACCTGGTCGAGGGGAAGCTCGGTCAGCTCAGTCTTCATATCTGCTAAAGATACGTAAGAATCTTTAGCTGTACGTCGAGAGAACGCTTCCCTAGCGTCAATGGCATGACAAACGCCTTGACCACGGCCGTCGCCGGATTCGGCACCGGCCTCTCCCTGATCGTCGCCATCGGCGCCCAGAACGCCTTCGTCCTGCGGCAGGGGATCCGCCGCGACGCGGTCCTCGCCGTCGTCGGTATCTGCGCCCTGTCCGACGCCCTGCTGATCACCCTGGGCGTGGCCGGCGTGGGAGCGGTGGTCGTGGCGTGGCCGGGGGTGCTGACGGCGGTCGCGTGGATCGGCGGGGCGTTCCTCCTCTGCTACGGCGCCCTCGCCGCACGCCGGATCTTCAAGCCGGGCGGCGCGCTGCTGACGGACGGCGACGCGGCGGGGTCACGGCGACGGGCGGTGCTGACCTGCCTCGCGATGACCTGGCTCAATCCGCACGTCTACCTCGACACCGTCTTCCTGCTCGGCACGATCGCCGCCGACCGCGGCCCGCTGCGCTGGACGTTCGGCCTCGGCGCCGCGTTCGCCAGCCTGTGCTGGTTCGCGGCGCTCGGCTTCGGGGCGGGCCTGCTGAGCCGCCACCTCGCCAAGCCGGTCGCTTGGCGCGTCCTCGACGGAGTGATAGCCGCGACGATGATCGCCCTCGGCGCCTCCCTCATCGCCGGAAGCTGAGACGCCGATCCAGGCGTTCTGGGGGATCAACGCCCCCGCCCGCAATGCCTCCATCGCCCGCCTGGTGCCGGCCGACGAACTGCGGCCATCGTCCAACGCCGCGCGGGCGTACGGGAGATCGCGGCGGGGACGCGGGGCATGCGGCGAGCCAGACCTACGCGTCGTACGGCGAAGGCTCGCCCTCGGGCTGCTGTTCGCGGCGATCCCGATCGGCGCGATGGCCGGTGAGCTGTTCTCCGGTACCTTCTCCCGGGCCCGTGGGCACGGCCGGACGGTGATCGGTGCGGTCGTGCCTGGGGCGCCGCCATCGTCCGGATTCGGTCTGAGCGGCGGCCTGTGGCCCTCGCCGGGGTCGCCGACATGGTCTCCATGGTCTTCCGCGGGGTGATCAGAGCACACTGCGCCGGCGCTGCCCGTACTGCTCCATCAGCTTGCCCCGGGTCATCTCCAGCCGGTACGCGAGGATTTCGGCGACGTGCCGTACCAGCGTCAGACCGAGCTCGGGCTTCTCCTCGCACAGCCGCAGCACCGCCGCCGCGTCGAACTCGTAGGCACGCACCGGGCTGAAGGCCTCCGCGCCGAAGTCCCACTGGAACGGCGGGAACAGCCAGGACCAGCCGAGCAGATCACCCGCGCCGAGGCTGGCGACGGTGACCCGCTGCAGGGACGACACGCGCTGGTCGAGGGAGACGGCGCCCGAGCGGATGACCCAGAAGCGGTCGGCCGTGCCGCCCGCCTCGAAGATCCGGGCGTCCTCCGGGAAGGAGACCTCCCGGGCCAGCGACATCAGATGCCCGCGCTGCGGTGGCGGAAGGGCGGTGAGTAGTTTGATCGCTTTGGTCATGACACGGGGCTCCTCGCCGAGGACTGAGGTTCCGGTGCGTTCCCTGCGTCCATTTTCCGGCTGCCGCCGCCCTGAGCACCTCGGCGGAGGGCGATGACCGACGGAATCTCGCCCGCGGCTCGACGAGGGCATGAAAAAGCCCTGGCTGGACGGGGGAGGCCAGCCAGGGCCGTAGGTGGTGGTGCAGGGGGGACGGATGCTGTCTACCCCGAGACCACGTATGGATGAACCGTAAACCATCTACGGGGGTTGCGCGTAAGCGAGACCGGGGTACGTGACCGGTTTCACTCAGGTGCGGGTGTCAGGTCCGCTCGGCGTGCTTGCCCGGAGTCAGGATCTCGTCCAGCACCGTGAGCACGGTCTCGTAGGCCAGCGTCCGTACGCCGGCGTCGCGGGCCGCCTCCGGATCGGTCGACCTCAACGTCTCGCTTCGTGCCCGCCATGTCCGCTCCTCCTGCCGGGCACAGGCCCTGGCGCGCTGCATCCGTCGCAGCAGTTCGTCTGAGTCCACGACATCGGTCATGAGTTCCGCGTACCCAGTTATCGGGCCGACGTGCGGTCATCCGTCCGGCGTCCGCACGGGCACGCCCAGCGGACGGGCCAGACCGGTCACGCCCTCGTCGAGGCGCTGCAGATGCCGCAGGACGCGATCGGTGACCCGGCCGTAGCGCGGGGCGCCGGGACTCGACGGCCCCAGCAGGGAGGCGATGCTCGGTCCGGTCTCGATCTCGTCCTTGGCGTGTTCGTCGGTGACGTGCGCGGTGATCGCGTCGAGGTTGTGCGCGATGCGCCCCGCGGCCCGGCGCAGCCGGGGATCCGCCGCGATCGAGGGGTGGGTGGGCAGCAGCTCGGCGGTCGCCGCCAGCGTCCTCGCGTGGTAGGCGCACGTCTCCAGCAGTGCCACGACATAGCGGGCGGTCTCCCGTCGGGCCCGCAGTGGTGTCACCGGATGCGTGAGCGGCTGGGTGGCGGCTCGCAGGTCGGCCAGCGCCTGGTCGAGCTCGCGCGCCTCGTCGAGCAGCTCGACGGGCGGCCCGCCGCTGAGCTGCTCGACGGCGCTGCGGGTGACGTCGCCGAGCCGTTCCAGCACGGTGGCGAGGAGTTCGTTGGTACGGCGGTCCGTCTGCACCGGCAGCACGAAGGCCGCCGCGATCACTCCGCAGGCCGCGCCGAGCGCCGTCTCCTCGATGCGCAGCACGAGCACCGAGAGGCTGTAGGTGTGCAGCAGGGTGTAGAGCAGGCCCAGTGCCGCGGTCACGAAGAACGACGACAGCGTGTAGGACAGCGGTGCCGAGTAGAACATCGCGAAGACGAACAGCAGCACCAGCGCGAACGCCGTCCAGGTGTGGTGCCCGACGGCGCCCGCCAGCACGATGCCGGCCAGCACACCGAACACGGTCCCCAGCAGACGGCGGTAGCCCTTGACCAGGATCTCGCCGGTGGAAGCGGTGTTGAGGAACACGATCCAGCAGGTCAGCACCGCCCAGTACCAGCGGTCGCGGGACAGCAGCTCACCGCCGACCATGGCCAGCGCCGACCCCACGGCCACCTGCACCGCGGCACGGGTGGTGGGCCGCCGCAGCCCGGTGGGTTCCTCGGCGGGGGCCTCCTCCTCGGCGTCGAGCACGGCGTCCTCCGCGTCCAGCTCCTCGCGGGAACGGGCGGTGGCCGGGGAGTCGTCCGACTCGTCCTGGGCCGCGCCGAGCGCGATGCGCAGCCCGAGCACGGCACGCGCACTCTCGCCGATGGCCCGGAAGACGTCCTGCACCGGGGGTGAGGCGGCGGGCAGGTTCTCCTCGTCGCGGTAGCCGAGGAGCCGGTTGCGCAGATGGGACACCGAGGCTCCGGCGGCGACGGGGCGCAGGACGAGCAGGCGCAGCGCCTCCAGGTCCCGGCGCAGGGTCGCGGTCGCCGCGTCCTGTACGGGCTGCCGCCCGCCGGAGGGGACGGGCGCGCCCGGCAGATGCAGGGCCAGCGTGTCCACCCGCTCGGCGCCGCGTGCGCGCAGCAGCGACAGCCCCAGGCGCTCGGCGGCGATCTCCGCGTCCGCGACACGCCGTTGGACGAGCCGGGCCGCCGCCTCATCGACGGCCCCGGAGTCCAGCCGGCCCTGGATCAGCAGCGCCGTCTCATGCAGGCGCGCGGTGCCCTCGCGCACATGTTCCAAGGCCCGGTCCGCCTCCTCGGGACCGGCGTCGAGCAGGTCGAGCTGGGCGGACAGCAGCTGGGCCAGCCGGGCGCGGAAGGCCTCGCGCAGCCGCTGGAGCACTCCGGTCGGCGTCTCGGGGACGAGCAGGAAACGCACCACCGCGCTGCACGCGAAGGCCACGGCGACCGCGCGGAACAGCTCGGGCAGATCGCTCACGGTCGCGCCGACGAAGAGGGAAATGAAGTAGATCTGGAAGCCGATCAGACCGAGCGCGGTGCCGCGGTCGCCGAACCGGCGGCCGTAGACGGCACAGAAGATGAGCGCGACGAAGACCAGGTCCCCGGCCACGACATTGCTGTGCAGAGCCGCCGCCAGGGTCATGGACGCCAGTGCCACCGGGAGTCCCACGGCGAGCGTGAGCGCCTGCTGCCCGCGCTGCTTCTCCCGGATGGCGAAGGTGGAGACCATCGCCGCGAGCGCCCCCGACACCAGATGGGTCACGTCGGTGCCCAGCAGGGCGAGCACGGCGACGGAGAGGGCGATCGAGCCCGCCGCGCGCAGGCCCGCCGTCAGCCTCAGCAGCCCGGGATCCGACGCGGCGACACGGTGGCGCAACCCCGGCCGGACCGGCTCTCCCGCTGCCCTCACGCCGTCGTACTCTCTCCCGCTCTCTTCGTGGTCAGGGCGTGGGCCCCGGCTCGGCCGGGGCCGTCACCTCATTCATCCGTCCCCTCGGCGGTCCCCGCTCCGTCCTTTCCGCCGATCTGCGCCCGCAGCTGCTCCGGCGTCAGATACGCGTGGACGTACTCGAAGTCCTTCAGCTTGGCCGGACTGCGCGACAGGAACCCGGTGCGCACGAAGTCGTCGCCGGCCACGGCGTTGAGCAGCCAGTTCGTCATGACACGGGTCTTGGCGACGTTGGTGCGCAGCGCCGACCAGTGGTAGCCGCGGGCGACGGCCATCGCGGGCAGGCCCTTCAGCTCGATGCCGAGCGGCTTGGAGACGGCGTCGCGGCCGCCGAGGTCGACGACCAGGCCGAGGTCCTTGTGCCGGTACTGCCGCAGGGGCTGCCCCCGCAGGGCGGCGATCACGTTGTCGGCCACGGCCTTGCCCTGGCGCATCGCGTGCTGGGCGGTGGGCGGGCAGACGGCGTCCTCCTCGGCCTTGGCCGCGTCGGGGACCGCGGCGGCGTCGCCGAGCGCGAAGACTCCGTCGGACCCGGGCAGGTTCATCTCGGCCGTGACCGCGAGCCGGCCCCGCACCGTCTCGGCGCCCAGCGTGCCGATCAGCGGGCTGGCGACCACGCCGGCGGTCCAGATCAGGGTGCGGGTGGGCACCACCCGGCCGTCGGTGAAGGTGACCTCCTCGGGACCCGCCTTCGCGATGGACACGCCGAGGGAGATGTCGATGCCGCGCTTGCGCAGGATCTCCTGGGCGTCCTTGCCGAGCTTCTCGCCGAGTTCGGGCATCAGCCGCGGCGCGATGTCGATCAGATGCCACTTGATCAGGCGCGGGTCCAGCCGTGGATAGCGCTTGACCGCGTTGTGTGTCAGCATCTGCAGACACGCGGCGGTCTCGGTGCCCGCGTATCCGCCGCCCACCACCACGAACTGCAGCCGTGCCGCGCGCTCGTCCGGGTCCTGGCTGGCGTCTGCCAGGTCCAGCTGTGAGATGACGTGATCGCGCAGGTATGCGGCCTCCGCGAGCGTCTTCATGCCGTACGCGTGGTCCGTCAGCCCCGGGATGTCGAAGGTGCGGGTGATGCTGCCGGGGGCCAGCACGATGTAGTCGTACGGCTCGTTGACGACCTTGTCGGTGATGGTGCGGACGACACAGACCTTGCTCGCGAGGTCCACGCCGATGGCGCCGCCCGGAATGATCCGGGTGCGGTACCTGCGGCTGCGGCGCAGGGACACGGCGATCGACTGCGGGGTCAGGACGCCGGAGGCGACCTGGGGCAGCAGCGGAAGGTAGAGCTGGTAGGAGGACGGCGTCACCAAGGTGATCTCGGCCTCGTCGGGGGAGAGTTTGCGTTCCAGCCGGCGAACGCATCCGACTCCGGCGAAGCCTGCGCCAACCACCAGGATCCTGGGTCGTGTCACGGTGATCATCCCTTCTGCGGCTCCAGGCGGTTTGCCTCGACGTCGTTCGCCTGCCCCTGGATCGCTGCTTCGCACGCATCGATCCCACCGCGCCACCGGTCGTTCCGCCAGCCGGGTGCGGCAGGCAGATGAACCCGTCGTGAGCCACCCTGCCCCAACCGGTGCCGGGGCACACCGGTTCGGGAGTGAAAGACGTGTCCGCACGATCTCTTGACGGGTGATTGGTCTGAACCTAACGTCCGTAGCGCTCATCCAGATGAGGGACCGCAGTTCATATACATGACCAATCGTTGGCCAAGAGTGAGGTGCGGCCCACCCCCCACGTCCGACAGGAGGCAGGATGCGTCCACGCCTGCGCACCCTCACCGTCACCACCGCCCTGTGCGCCACGTCGTTGCTCGCCGCCCCGCACGCCTTCGCCGAAGTCGAGCCCGGCGGCTGGCAGTCGGTGTCCCCCGGCTACAGCGAGCAGGAACGGGGCTGTGGCCAGATCGACGGCCTGACCTTCCGGCTCACCTGCTCCACCGCGAGCGGCGACCAACGGGCTGAACGTCGCTATGCCACCTACACCGGCGGAACCCACCAGTTCGAGGGCTACTTCCGCATCACCAGCCTCAGCGGCACCCGGATCAGCCTCAAGCAGACCTTCCACGAGTCGGGCTCCGGCCCGTACTTCATGCTCGCCGTCGAGCGCGGCGGCAGACTGTACGCGGTGCACGGGGGCACCACGCTCTCGAACGCCGGAACGGTCGGCGCCACCGTCCGCGTCAACACCGTCCACCAGGTCGGCGCCGAGCACCGCACTTACATCAACGGCTCGCTCAAGCACACCTACGCCAGCCCCGGCGGCAGCTTCTACGACAAGTTCGGCGCCTATCGCACCAACAGCGGGAACGGGACGGCCACCGTGGAGTGGAGCAACATCCGCTTCTGGCGCAAGTAGCGGCCGCCGTATGCGAGGAAAGGCGCGCATCGCAGCGTCGGCAGCGCTGATCCTGGCGCTGCCGGCCTGCTCGGCCGACACGGAACAGCCGCTGCGAGGCGCCCTCACCACACCCACCGACATCGACCTGGACTGGCGGGACGAGCGGCCCGGAATCGCGGGCCATGTCCTGGAGTTCGCGACCGAGGAGGCCGGCCCCTACACCGTCCTCCAGTACCTCGCCCCCCAGGTGACGAGCTATCGCCACCCCGACCTCATGCCGCACACCACCTTCTACTACCGGCTGCGGTCCTACCGGGGTCCCACCGTCCGCCCGCACCGGGCCGACCGGCCGGACGGCCTCCGCTTCACCTGGACCGACCGCTCCTCCGGCGAGGACGGCTTCCTCCTGGAGATCCGCGAGCGGGACGGCGACCGGTACGACCCCGTCGCCGTCCTCGCCCCGGACACCGAGGCCACCGACTTCGTCCCGCTGCCCGACGAACGGCACGCCGCCTACCGCGTCCGCGCCTTCGTCCTCGGAGAGCGCTCCAACGTCGTACGGCTCACCACGGGCGAATAGACGCGCTCAGCCGCGCTCAGCCGAAGACGTTGTCCGTGTCGTCCCAGTGCGCGAACTCGTCCGCCACCTGCTCCCGGGGCGCCCGTGAACGCGCCTGGTACATCGCGTCGATCTGGAGGGCGTAGTGCCGCACGATCTCGTCCCGGCGCAGCTTCATCGACGGCGTCAGCAGACCGCGGGCCACATCGAACGGCTCCGGCAGCACCCGGAACACCCGGATGGACTCCTGCCGCGACACCGCGCTGTTGGCGGCGGCCACGGCCCGGGTGATCTCCTCCCGCAGCGCGTTCTCCTCGCGCGCCTCGCGAATCCGTGCGTCGCTGCGCACGGCGAGGGAGTCACGCCAGTAGGCCAGGAAGTCGGGGTCCAGGGTGATCAGTGCCCCGACACACGGCCGGTTGTCACCGACGACCACCGCCTGATGGACCAGCGGATGCATCCTGAGCCGCTGCTCCAGCAGCGCCGGGGAGACGCACTTGCCGCTGCTGGTGATGATGACGTCCTTCTTGCGCCCGGTGATCGTCAGATAGCCGTCGGAGTCCAGCCGCCCGAGATCGCCGGTGGCCAGCCAGCCGCCGTACAGCGCGGCCCGCGTCGAGGCCTCGTCGTTGACGTAGCCCTGGAACACCGAGGGCCCGCGCACCAGGATCTCCCCGTCGTCGGCCACCCGGATGTCCATGCCCGGCAGGGCCTGCCCGACGGTCCCCGACATCTCCCGGCCCACCGGCTGCGCCGTGACCCCGCCGCAGGTCTCGGTGAGGCCGTAGGCGTCGTTCACGTAGATGCCGATGCCCTCGTAGAACAGGGACAGTTCACGGTTCAGGGACGAGCCGCCCGATGTCGCCCGGACCACCCTGCCGCCGAGCGCGGCCCGCAGCTTGCGGTACACCGTCCGCTCGTACAGGGCGTGCTGCAGCCGCAGATCGAATCCGGGCCCGGGCCCGCCGCCGAGCCGATGGCGCTCCAGCGCCGCCGCGAAGTCCCGTGCCGTGTCGGCGGCCCGCTCGAACAACGCGCCGCGGCCCGCCTGTTGGGCCACCCGCAGGAAGTTCTTGTACATCTTCTCGAAGATCGACGGTACGGCGCACAACCAGGTCGGCCGGAAGGTGCGCAGCGAGGCCGACAGCGCCGCCTCGCTCAGGTCGGGCTCGTGCCCCATCAGCATGCCGCCCCGGATGCACAGGGCCTGCACCAGGAGCCCGTACACATGGGAGAAGGGCAGGAAGGCCAGGACCGACGCCTGCTGCCCGCCGGGTGGGATCACCGTATGGCCCCAGCCCGCCAGGAGCGTGTCGCAGGCGCTCGCCAGTCCACGGTGGCTGAGCGCACAGCCCAGGGGGTGGCCCGTCGTGCCGGAGGTGTACATCACGGCCGCGGTGGAGTCCGGCAGCACGATCCGGCGCAGCGACTCGACCGTGGCGAGCGGGACGAACTCACCGCGCTCCACGAGCTGCTGGAGCCCGCCCGCGTCCAGCTGCCAGACATGGCGCAGCCGCGGCAGCGACCCGCACACCGAGCCGACCGTCATGATCGCCTGCTCGTCCTCGACCACCACGGCCACGCACTCGGCGTCCCGCAGGATCCACTCGACCTGGTCGCGCGACGACGTCGGATAGATCGGCACCACCTCGGCGCCCACCGCCCACAGCGCGTAGCTGAGCACCGTCCACTCGTACCGGGTGCGCGCCATGATGGCCACACGATGGCCCGGAGAGATACCGCACGCGATCAGACCCTTGGCCAGATCCGTCACTTCGTCGCGCAGCTCCGCGGCGGTGACCTCCTCCCAGGCGGCGGAGGAGAAGTCGGGACGGCGCGCGAGCATCGGCAGTGTGGGGGTGACGGCCGCCGTCTCGAAGACACTGTCGGCGAGGCCGCCGGTCAAGGGCGTGACAGTGGGGGGAGCGAGGCCGAGGTCGCGCATGCGCTGCTCCAGATGTGTACCGGGTGTGACGTCACCGACGAGTTCCGTTATCGGCGCTGCCCGAATCTAGCCCAGCTGAGACCGGATGGTGTCGGGAACGGAGAACTCGGGAGTCACATCTGGTACGGCTGGAGCCACACCGTCGCCAGCGGAGGCAGCGTCAGGCGGATATGACCGTCCTCCGGCTTGACGGGATCGTGGTGGACGACGTCGCTGCCGCCATAGCGCGCGGCGTCGGTGTTGAGGGCCTCCTGCCAGGCGATCACGGAGTCCGGGACGGCGAGACGGTAGTCATGGCGGACCACGGGGGAGAAGTTGCTGACGGCGAGCAGCGGGGTGCCGTCCGCGCCGAACCTCAGGAAGGCGAAGACGTTGTCCTCGGCGGCGTCGCCGAGGACCCACCGGAAACCGGCGGGGTCGGTGTCGCGCTCCCACAGGGCCGGAGTCGCCCGGTAGAGCATGTTGAGGTCACCGACCAGATCCTGCACACCCCGGTGGTCGCCCGCCGACGCGTACCCGGCATCGAGCAGCCACCACTCCGGTCCATGCGCCTCCGACCACTCGGCGCCCTGCGCGAACTCCTGCCCCATGAAGAGCAGTTGCTTGCCCGGATGGGCCCACATGAACCCCAGGTACGCACGATGGTTGGCGCGGCGCTGCCACCAGTCGCCCGGCATCTTGGAGACCAGCGCCTGCTTGCCGTGCACCACCTCGTCGTGGGAGATCGGCAGCACGTAGTTCTCGCTGTAGGCGTACACCATCGAGAACGTCATCTCGTTGTGGTGGTACTTGCGGTGCACCGGCTCCTTGGCGATGTACTGGAGCGAGTCGTGCATCCAGCCCATGTTCCACTTCAGCCCGAAGCCCAGTCCGCCGCTGTCGGTCGGCCGGGTCACCCCGTCCCAGGCGGTCGACTCCTCAGCGATGGTGACGACACCGGGATTGCGCCGGTACACGGTCGCGTTCATCTCCTGCAGGAACGCCTTCGCGTCCAGGTCCTCCCGCCCGCCGAACACATTCGGCGCCCACTGCCCGGACTCCCGTGAGTAGTCGAGATAGAGCATCGAGGCGACCGCGTCCACCCGCAGCCCGTCGATGTGGAACTCCTCGCACCAGTACGTCGCGTTGGCGACCAGGAAGTTGCGCACCTCGGTGCGCCCGTAGTCGAACTCGTACGTTCCCCAGTCCGGGTGCTCGGCCCGTCGCGCGTCCCCGGGTTCGTACAGCGGGTCCCCGTCGAACCGGCTCAGCGCCCAGTCGTCCTTGGGGAAATGGGCCGGCACCCAGTCCATGATCACGCCGATGCCGGCCCGGTGCAGCGCGTCGACCAGGTACTTGAGGTCGTCGGGTGTACCGAGCCGGGAGGCCGGCGCGTAGAAACCGGTGACCTGGTAGCCCCAGGAACCGGCGAAGGGATGCTGCGCGACCGGCATGAACTCGACATGGGTGAAGCCGAGCTCGTTGACATACGCGGGCAGCTCCTCGGCGAGCCGGCGATACGTCAGTCCCGGCCGCCAGGAAGGGAGATGTACCTCGTACACCGAGAAGGGAGCCTGGTGCACGGGCACGTCACCCCGGTGCGCCATCCAGTGCTCGTCGCCCCACTCGTAGTGCGAGGCGTGCACGATCGACGCGGTGTCCGGGGGGACCTCGGCACGGCGCGCCATCGGGTCGGCCTTGAGGAAGCGGTGACCGTACCGGGAGGTGATCTCGAACTTGTACCGGGTGCCCTCGCCGATGCCCGGCAGGAACAGCTCCCACACCCCGGACGCCCCGAGCGAGCGCATCGGGAACGCCGTCCCGTCCCAGCAGGTGAAGTCCCCGGCGACCCGCACGCCCCGCGCGTTCGGCGCCCACACGGTGAACCGGGTGCCTGCCACGCCCTGATGGGTCATCGGCTCGGCGCCCAGCGCCTTCCACAGCTGCTCGTGCCGGCCCTCGCGGACGAGGTGCAGATCGAACTCGCCCAGCGCGGGCAGAAAGCGGTACGGGTCGTGGACCTCGCGCTCGTCGGACCCGTCCTCGGCGTACGACACCAGCAGCGTGTACGCGGGGATCGCGTCCAGCGGCAGTACGGCCGAGAACAGTCCGCCGCCCTCCGAGACCAGCGCGGTGCGCTCGCCGTGGACCACCACGCTCACCGCCCGCGCGAACGGGCGCAGCGCCCGGAAGGCGATCCCGCCCGGCACCGGATGGGCGCCGAGCAGCGCGTGCGGATCGTGGTGGGCGCCCGACAGCAGGCGATCACGGTCGCCCGGGTCGAGGGCGGGCGCGGCGGCCGACCCGGCGGGTCGGGCCGACTCGGGGCGCGAGGTCTCGTGCAGGGCCATGGGGTCAGGCTCCTCTCACGGCGAGGCGTTCGATCGCCGCCATCGGTACGGGCAACCAGTCGGGGCGGTGCCGGGCCTCGTACAGCACCTCGTACACGGCACGGTCGGTCTCGTAGGCACGGAGCAGCCCGTGCTTCTTGCGGGGGTCCCACCCGGCGCGGGCGGCGTAGCCCGCGCAGTAGGCCTCCCGGCAGCGGCGCGCCCACTCCGGACGCCACGGGCGGCGCTGCCGGGCGGCGTAGTCGAAGGAGCGCAGCATGCCGGCGATGTCCCGCACGGGGGAGTGCACGCCGCGCCGCTCGGCGAGCGGGCGGGACGGCTCGCCCTCGAAGTCGATGACGAACCACTCCCGGCCGGCCCGCAGCACCTGACCCAGGTGCAGGTCGCCGTGGATGCGCTGGGCGGCCGGCCCGGGATCGCAGCCGGCCAGGGCGCCGAAGGCGGTGCGCAGGCCGGGGACATGGGGCCGTAGGGCGGGCACGAAGTGCGCGGCGAGTTCCAGGCGCTCGGTCATCGCCGCCGCGGTACGGCCGTTCTCGGCGTGCGACCCGGAGGGGAACGCCGACGCCAGTGCGAGGTGCACCTCCGCCGTGGCCTGCCCCAGCTGACGGGCCTCCGCGGTGAAGTCGTGACCCGAGGCCAGCGCGTCCAGCGCCAGCGTCCAGCCGTCCGAGGCGTCCCGCAGGAACGGTTGCAGCACCCCGAGCGTCGCCTCCCACGGATGCGTCGTCCGGAACCACGCCACCGGGGCCGGTACGCGGCCGCAGCCCTGCTGGGCCAGCGCGCCGGACAGCTCCAGGTCGGGATTGACACCGGGCTGGATGCGCCGGAACAGCTTCAGGATGTACGAGTCGCCGTACACCAGCGAGGAGTTGGACTGCTCGGCGTCCAGCAGCCGGGGTACGAGCCCGGCCGGCACCGACAGGGACGGGTCCGCCTCGAAGCGCAGCGGCCCGGCGGTGCCGGGGTGCCGCAGCCGGTCCAGGAGCAGCTGGGCCGAGCGGGGGTCCTGAAGCGCGTCGAAGACCGTCAGACCGGCGAGCGGTCCTTCTTCCGCACGGCCGATGAAAGCCTTCCCGAGGCGTGGCGACAGATGCTGCCGTACGCCGAGCAGCAGCTGGTAGCAGTCGCCGGCCGGTGGAGCGCCGCCGGGCGAGGGCACCGCGGAGTGGCCGGCGTGCACCAGAAGATGCAGACAGCCCGGGAACACCTCCGTCATCGACAGCAGCGCGAGGTCCGTGACGGGCCGGTCCTTGCCCGCGAACCAGCGCTGCCGTGGCAGCCACTCGCGCAGCAGGTCGGCCAGTGAGGCCATCGGGCTGGCGTCGACCGTACGGGTCGGTCGGGGAGATGCGGTCTTCTGCATGGTGACGCCTCCTTTCCTCGGCACACGCTCGAAGCTCACGCTCAAAGTCGTCTGCCGATGCGGGATGCGACTCGGGTGAGCCGAAACCAGTAGAAGCCGTGGCCCCCGAGGGTCAGCAGATACGGCAGTTCGCCGATGGCCGGGAATCGCACGCCGCCGAACAGTTCGACCGGGTGGCGCCCGTCGAACTCGCGCAGGTCGAGCTCGGTGGGCTGCGCGAAGCGCGCGAAGTTGTGCACGCACAGGACCAGGTCGTCCTCGTACTCACGCAGGAAGGCGAGGACCGCCGGATTCGACGACTGGAGTTCGGTGTACGAGCCGAGTCCGAACGCCGGGTTCTGTTTGCGGATCTCGATCATTCGGCGGGTCCAGTGCAGAAGCGAGGACGGCGAGGCCATGGACGCCTCGACGTTCGTCACCTGGTAGCCGTAGACCGGGTCCATGATGGTCGGCAGGCAGAGCCGCCCGGGGTCGCAGGTGGAGAAGCCGGCGTTGCGGTCCGGGGTCCACTGCATGGGCGTGCGCACGGCGTCGCGGTCGCCGAGCCAGATGTTGTCGCCCATGCCGATCTCGTCGCCGTAGTACAGGATCGGGCTGCCCGGCAGGGAGAGCAGCAGCGCGGTGAACAGCTCGATCGAATGACGGTCGTTGTCCAGCAGGGGTGCCAGTCGGCGCCGGATACCGATGTTGGCGCGCATGCGGGGGTCCTTGGCGTATTCCGCCCACATGTAGTCGCGTTCCTCGTCGGTGACCATCTCCAGGGTCAGCTCGTCGTGGTTGCGCAGGAAGATGCCCCACTGGCAGCCGGAGGGAATGGCCGGGGTCTTGGCGAGGATTTCCGAGACCGGGTACCTGGATTCCCTGCGCACCGCCATGAAGATGCGCGGCATGACGGGGAAGTGGAAGGCCATGTGGCACTCGTCGCCACCGCTGGAGTAGTCGCCGAAGTAGTCGACCACGTCTTCGGGCCATTGGTTCGCTTCGGCCAGCAGAACCGTGTCCGGGTACATCGCGTCGATATCGCGGCGGACCCGCCTCAGAAACTCATGGGTGGCCGGCCGGTTCTCGCAGTTCGTTCCCTCTTCCGCGTACAGATAGGGCACCGCGTCGAGCCGGAAGCCGTCGATTCCCAGGTCCAGCCAGAAGCGGAGGGCGGCCAGGATCTCCTCCTGCACGGCCGGGTTCTCGTAGTTGAGATCCGGCTGGTGGGAGAAGAAGCGGTGGAAGAAGTACTGTCCCCGGACCGGGTCGTACGTCCAGTTGGAGGGCTCGGTGTCGACGAAGATGATCCGGGCGTCGGCGTACTGCTTGTCGTCGTCGGCCCACATGTAGTAGTCGCCGTAGGGGCCGTCGGGGTCCTTTCTGGACTCCTGGAACCACGGGTGCTGGTCGCTGGTGTGGTTCATGACGAAGTCGATGATGACCCGCATGCCGCGCTGGTGGGCCGCGTCGACGAATTCGACGAAGTCGGCGAGGTCGCCGAATTCGGGGAGTACGGAGGTGTAGTCGGAGACGTCGTAGCCGCCGTCGCGCAGCGGTGACTTGAAGAAGGGCGGCAGCCACAGGCAGTCGACGCCGAGCCATTGCAGGTAGTCGAGTTTGGCGGTGAGGCCTTTGAGGTCGCCGACGCCGTCGCCGTTGCTGTCCTGGAAGGAGCGGACCAGGACCTCGTAGAAGACGGCGCGTTTGAACCAGTCGGGATCACGGTCCTTGGCAGGAGTGTCCTCGAACGTGTCCAGCACGGGCTCGTTGACGGTCATGGCGCTCAAGACCCTCCGATCTGCGGTGGCGATGCCTGGACGTGGAACACGTGCGCGGGCGCCCTGCCGGGCTCGAGGCGTACGAAGTTGGTCCTGCCCCAGCGGTACGCCTCACCCGTCAGTTCGTCGTGCACGGAAAGGGAGGCGTCCCAGTCCAGGCCGAGTTGCGGCATGTCCAACGAGACCGTGGCTTCCTGGGTGTGGTGTGGATCAAGGTTGGCGACCACCAGAACCGTGTCCGGACCCGTGCGTTTGCTGTACGCGATGAGGGCGTCGTTGTCGGTGTGGTGGAAGCGGAGGTTCCGCAGCCGGTGGAGGGCGGGGTGGCACCTGCGGATGGCGTTGAGGCGGGTGAGCAGGGGGGTGATGGTGCGTCCCTCGCGTTCGGCGCTCTCCCAGTCGCGGGGGCGGATCTGGTACTTCTCCGAGTCGA